>JAISKY010000266.1 GCA_031260745.1 Oscillospiraceae bacterium | reverse complement strand
GTTCTGACACTCGCGATAAAATCTCAACAGTGCGGCAGTATATGCTCCACAGCGCGTTCGGCGAAATCGAGAAACTGTTAGGCGGAGGAAAAGAGCGGGTAAACCCGTTTGTCGCGTCAACGGCGGAGAGCGACTAACCGGACTTAGCATATTATCGTAAATCGGAACGACGTACCGTAGGGGGGATTGCCGAGTCCGCTGTTTTACAAAAAATACAAAGAAAGACTGCAAAAAGAACCAACTCCGCCGTTTCAAAACGGCGGAGTTGGTCTCTTTTTATTAGGGTGCTGGTACGTTAATTGTTGTTTCAGCGTTTCGGACTTTGATATAAACCGGCTTAGAATCATATGTGCCAAGGTCTAAGTCAATCACTATATATACTTTTGTCAGTATAGGTATTTTACTGTTGGGGTCTAAGGGGTCGCTTAGCTTATAGCTGCCGTCGGAATTTCTTTCGTACTTTCCTGATGGCGTATCCGGAGCAGATACTGTGAAATTTGTCACTTTATCAACCAGAATTGCGCTATCTGCCGTTCCGGTCGAAGGCGTATAAGTTAGTTGAATTTTATCAGTAACACGCTTAAACTCGTATTTTTCCGTTCTGCCGGCAACGCCGCCCACGTCTATGTTAGTTACCGTTAGCGTATTGCTACCGTCCTCCCATTTTACCTCACCATTGCAGTTGACTATGTAGTCACGCATTTGTGCAAGCGCAGTCTGGGAGTCCATCTGCTCAGACGTTCTTGCGGAAACATTTCTGAATAAGTTGCCACCGGTGGTTACAAACCCGAACAGAATAGCCGCGATAAATCCGAGTATAACTATCGCTATAAGCAACTCTACCAGTGAGAAACCTTGATTGTTGCGTCGTATTTTATTCATTTCGTCACCCTATTTCGTGTTTTCCGGTTAAACCGTGTATTGTTATCGTATTCTTGCCGACTGTAATTGCTCTATCGCCGATTATACCGCTGCTCGTAGGCGCAGGAGTGTTGCCGAACGTGTCAAGTTTTCCGGTTGCGCGGTCAAACGAGATGTATAAACCATCATAGGTCGTCATCAATGTCTTTGTTGCGGCGTCTAGACCTTGCTCAGCCTTATTGTCGCCTAGTTTCTCTGTGCTGAGTAATGGAGGAGAGGTTGCCAGGGTTGCTGCGGTTGGCGTACCTCGATAAAAATCTCCGTATATTTCTCCATTTTTAATATATAAGCGTATATATACCTCGTTTTTCTCTTTTGCGGCGGCGGTGCCGTCATTTTCTGTCGTACCCATACTCATCGAGTCAGTCTTGCACTTCGCGATTAGCGAGTTTATATTATAAGCGCACTCTCTTGCCGACGAATGCCAAAGCTCAGACAATCTCGGCACCAGTATTGCCAGTAGTATTGCCAGTATCGCGATTATAATTATAAGCTCTACGAGTGAAAAACCCTCGTTACGTTTCTTGCTTAACATAGTTTTACTCCTTTCGGCAGCAATAAATATGGCTAAGGCGTTTTGAAAAGTGAATAGGCTCGCGGTTCTCGCCCATCAATTGACTTAGCCGCTACAGGCTATGCGTACCGAAATCTATTATACACGACTTTATATGGATTTGCAAGCAGAATTTTACTGAGTTTACTGAGTAAGACCAAACGGATTCTCGATGCCGTGGTTACCCTGCGGAATCTTAGGCGCCGCGTACTCGTAGTTGCCGTCGTCAACGTAGACTTTGGTATAGGTGACTGTTCCGGCTAACAGACCCGTATTAGCGTCATAGTTAACATTGATTTCGTCGATTTTAGTACGGTACGTGTAGCTGTTAATCCACCTAATCGCGCGTTTCAGGTTGGTATACCCAATATCAGTCGCGCCGACGGTAGTAGTCAGACCGTATACCGAGTAATTCGCGGCGGTTTCCTGGTCAGGCTCGGTTTTAGCTTCAAACTGGCTTAGCAGTACCGGAACTTCAAACACCATATCGTGGACGTGGAACATACGTCCCGCCTCGGAGTCAAGGAACTTAGGCGCGAAGTAAACCTCCGCGGAACTTGATTTGGTTGCGTCAACCGGAGCGGCGGACGCTTCCGGAGCTTCGGCGTCGGGTTCCGCGTTATCGGCGGCGACCGGAGCTGCGGCTGATGCGGTCGAGAACAAATCATCTTCCATACCCGTTGCGTACATAATCGAGTCCTCGACAAACACTTTAGCGGGGAATTGAGCCAGCGTATCGGAGGCGAGTCTCGCGGCATCTTTTATGCCTTGCTCGTACTCGGCTCTTTTCGCGTCGTGAGCTTTAAGCTCGTTCAACCGTGTTGTAAGCGGTTTCGTTTCATTGACTACTTGCTCGGTTTTCGTGTTATTATCGGTGTAAAACACGAAGTACGCGACCAAAATTATCGCCAGTCCCAAGATGACGAGCAGAGTATTAATCATTCTTTTGTCGAGTTTCATTGTTAATTACCTCCCGTTGCAGGAGACGGGGACGGAACTTCCGGAGGCGCGTATTCGCATACGATACTGAACGTCCATTTAGCTTTTCCGGTTTCTTCGTTCAGCGTTTCCGTAAGGCTGTCAACTATGACCCCGTCGAATTTTATGCTTTCAAATGTCCTGAACTGACTCATAACCCTGGCGGCGTCTGTTTTGGTGGGAACTTCCATCGTCATCGTTATTTTATCAGGAGCGCAAACTGCTGACAACGTCAGGATTTCAGAGGGCATTTTACGTTCCATTTCCTCAAAGAAATCCGCGAGCGCGTCATTCGGAGATTTAAGCGACACGTCAAGCGCGACTACCGCCGCCGCTCCGGTTAGGTAATACTCGTATTCCTGGTAAAGCAGTTCGGCGGGTTCCAATTGTGTGATTTGTTTTTCGGTACTCGCTTTAGCGTCCTGCGCGTCTTTGAGGGCTTGTGATGAGATAAAAATCAAAGCGCCCGCCGCGATTATTCCGACCATTATCATAACTATTCCGGAAACCATCGACTGGCTTTTAGCTTTTTCTTCTTTTTTAGCGGTTTTCTTTTCTTCGCGTTCGATGGATTTTGCATCCTCAGGCTCAAGACCCAGCGGACTAATCGTAGCGCCGATTCCGGTGAAGTACGCGAAAACCTCGCTAACATCCGGCAGAACGTCGGTTGCTTCGTCTAGTTCATCTATATCGTATACCGGTTGAGACATTTCCGCGGCTACGCTTGACTTCAACTGATACAGCTTACCGCACGGTCCCGTAAGTACGACGCGTTCTACCGCGTCGCCGCCGTAGTTGGAGTTGAAGTACGCAAGGCTTCTGGAAATACCCGATACCAGACGCTCAAGCGATGTGTGAGCGCCGTCGGTTCCCAGCGCGACGCCTGCCGCGCCGGAATAGAACGTGTCCGTCAGAGCTTTCGAGGCCTCGATGTAGCCGCCGCTGTCACGCTTCGTCGCGGTTAAAAACTCATCGACTAAGTCACTGCCGCCGAATTGCAAAGTGCGCTGTAACAGCAATACGTTGCCGCGCATAAACGTCAGATACGTTACGGAGTGGTCTACGCACGCGTACATCGTAATCTCCGGCGAGTTTATCTGCTTGTAAAGCTCGAACTGGCTGTTTCCGGCGTAATCAATCGAAACCAGCTTCAAACCCGCCGCTTCGGCGGTTTTCGCGTAACCGCTGATTAGCGCGATTGGAGCCGCGAACACCATTACGCGTACTTTCTCGTCCGGCGGAGCGTCTAGTATCGTATGCGCGATACGGTACGACGCCAAATCGACGGGGAAGTATTCGGTCGCGTTCGCGTCGATTGCGGCTTTTACGCGGTTTGCTCTCATCGGGGGCAGAGTAACGTCGCGAACCGCGATACGCCCGGAGGTTATCGTGAATATCGCTTCTTTTATTTTTATGCGATTTTCGCGGAGCTGCTTAGAGAGATAACTGCCCAATTCCTCCGGATTCGTAATCATACCGTCGTTGAATACGTCGTCCGGGGTAGGGAACTCCGCCTGCGAATGAACCGTATACGTCGTACCTTTCGCTTTACCCTCTACGGGCAGAGATACTCGTATAGTCCGTTCGCCTATTTCTATTGCTAGGACGTTTGCCATTTTGGGCCTCCTTAACTTATCTTAACCTTATGCTGAAAACAGTGACAAATATTGATATATAATCCAGTTGCCGCATAACATACTTACCGCGATTCCGCCCGCCAGATACGGCCCTAACGCCAAATAGCGGTTAGCTCCCGCGATTTTCATTCGGACAATGTGGATTATCGAACCCGCGATACAACCGATTATCAGCGCGAGCAGGATTAGTTTCCAACCGAGGAAAAGTCCCGCCGCCGCCATCAGCTTTACGTCGCCGCCGCCTATCGCTCTGCCGCCGGAGATTCTCTCTATCAGCAACAGCGGTACCGACACCGCGACAAATCCGATTGCCTGAGTTATCGCCTGATTGCGGAATGCGTCGGGTCGGAAAAATATAAATTCCAAAACCAACAGCGCGATACCAAGCGCGAATATAAACACGTTTATTCCGAACGGAATTTCACGCGTTCGCGCGTCAATTACGCTTAGCGTTAATAACGCGGTAAGCATTAAACACTGTAACGGAAGGTCGGGAGCAACGAATCCTCCGTTGAAATAGCTGTTCGCGAACGCGCATAATACCCACAAAAGCGCGTTGGTCGCCTCAATTATCGGGTATTGCTTGCTTATCGGCGCTCCGCAGCCTTTACAGCGGCCGCGTTGGATTAACCAACTGAACACCGGAATTAATTCCAAAGGCTTTAACTGCTTGCCGCAGTTCGGGCAATGCGACGGAGTTTTAACAAATTCCTCGCCGAGCGGAATGCGGTATATTAGTACGTTCAGGAAACTGCCTATCGGAAGTCCGAACACTATCAGCAGAATATAGATGACTACCACGGTTTATCCTCCGGAATATCATTGTTCGCGTAGTAAAAAACGAAAAACTACGAGCGTTTTGAAACTTTCGTTTACAATTTGTAACCTTTTTGACAAAAAATATATCTCCCCCACCGATTCCTTTCGGTGGTCTTGCCCCCCCTATTGGGAGAACTGCCGCGCGGCCGCAGCCGGGGGAGCCGCTTAGAACGGACGCAGCCGGTCTGCGACCGCGTCCGCGTTTTTATTGCACCCCCCGCCGATTAAATCGGCTTCCCCCCTCTAAAGAGAAGGGTGCAGTCCACGATTGTGGTTCTCGCCCCCCTCTTTAGAGGGGGGACGTCGGCAAAGCCGACAAGGGGGTGACTTTGGCGTCGTCTGCCGGGCAGACGGCTCCCCGCCGCCGAGCGTTGGGGATACGTTTCCCGCCCCCGAGGGGGCGGGAGTTACCACATTTCCTAGATAGATTGGACATCGCCGTAATAACCGCTAAGATTATACAGTCCAGTTGAACGGCAGCGTACCTTGGTCTTCCCACTCTTGCGGGATTCCTTCTACCTGAACCTGACCTTCATCAGTAGAGTCA
>JAISKY010000209.1 GCA_031260745.1 Oscillospiraceae bacterium | reverse complement strand
ACAGATTACGAGTCGGTAATTTTCGTATCATTTACGCGCTCTCGCCTGAACAATTGGAGATACTAAAGATTTTACCGCGAGGCGACGCTTACAAATAAGGAGTAAAAACTATGACTACGACAGCGGAATTGCATCGAGCTATTGATATGCTTACAGATGAACAACGTCAAGCAATCAGCGGTATTATTAGCGCGTTCGGGATTGACCCGGAGTTTACCGAAACGGAAATCTCTGAAATATTGGATGCCGAAAAGCGTATTAACGATGGAGAATGTAACACTTATAACAGCGTTGACGAGCTTTTTGCTTCGTTATAATGCTAGGCGTGGATTATTAACCGTTAAATACTATGATACTTTGGATTAACGGAGAGTTCGGTTCGGGTAAAACTACCTGCGCGTTTGAGCTTAACCGCAGACTTCCGGATTCGTTCGTCTACGACCCGGAGAATATCGGTTACTTTTTACAGCGCAATACTCCGGTTAGCAAAAACGACTTTCAGGACTACGAGGAATGGCGAGTATTCAATCTCGCGCTCCTGCGCCGTATTAATAGCGAGTTCAGCGGCACGATTATTGTTCCGATGACGGTGGTCGAACCGCGATATTTCGACGAGCTAATCCGTCCGCTGATTGACGAACTCGGAGCGCGGCATTTTATCTTGTACGCAAGCCGCGAAACTCTGCTTAAACGCTTGAACCGCCGATTGGAGCGCGGCAATACTTGGGCGAAAGCCCGGATTGACAGGTGCGTCAGCGCGTTTGACTCCGTGATTGTCGGCGAGAAAATCATAACCGACAATTTGACAATCGACGCGGTGGTTGAGGAAATCGCGAAACGCTCCGGACTGGAACTTGCTCCGGATACGCGCTCGGTGACAAGGAAAAAGTTTGACCGCGCGGTAACGCTGATTAAACATATTCGGAGGTAAGCGTGAGTATCGCCATCATCGTTACCGGTTGTCCGGCGTCGGGTAAAACAACATTTGCTCAAATGCTGTCAAACGAGTTAGACATTCCTTGTTTTAGCAAAGACCTGATAAAAATAGCTTTGTCGGAGTATATTCCAATCTCAAACCAAGAAGAAAGCTCAAGACTATCAAAAGCAACCGTAAACGCAATGTTTAGCGTAGCCGAAAGCCTTATGGCTGTGAACGCTCCGTTTATTTTAGAAGCGAATTTCAGACAATACGAGGGCAATCGCATAAATGAATTGCTCGCAAAATATAATTACCGTTGTTTAACATATCTGTTTGGCGGCGATTTGAAAATACTCGGAAAGCGTTTCGTCGAGCGTGATAAAACTGACGAACGGCGCAACGCGAATAAAATGTTTGATTTGGTTGAGGACTACGATTTATACCCGGAGCTATTTAAGGAATTTGTCGGCATTACAATCGGTGAAAACACTGTAAATGTTGACGCGACCACGTTTGAAAATATAGATTTCGCATATTTAATTAGATTGGCAGACGCTGAGTTGTCAAATTAAACGCAGGAGAAATAATTATGGCGCAGACACAATTATTCGCGACTAAGGGGAACCTTATCGCCGCGAAAAAATCAATGGAACTGTCCACTACCGGTTACGACCTATTGGACAGGAAGCGTAGCATACTTATCCGCGAGATGATGGAACTGCTTGACCGCTCCAAAGAACTGCGAAGCAAGATTGACGAAACGTACCTGACCGCGTACGCGGCGTTACAGCGCGCCAACACGACGCTGGGAGCGGTGGGCGATATTACTCGCGCCGTTCCGCTTGACAGCGGCGTAGAGATACGCTATCGCAGTATAATGGGCGTTGATATTCCGGTGTGCGACTACACGGAACCTCCGCGCAAGATGACGTATGGATTCAGAGGTTCGGACTCACAGCTTGACAATGCGTACCATTGCTTTTGCGAGGTCAAAAAGATGACGGTTATGCTGACGGAAATGGAGAACTCCGCGTTTAGGCTCGCGAGAGCTATAATCAAAACTCAACGCCGCGCTAACGCGCTTAAAAACGTAAGTATTCCAAAACTCGAAAGCACTATTAAGACCATCACCGAGGTATTGGAAGAAAAAGAGCGCGAGGAATTCTCGCGCCTGAAAGTAATAAAACGTCAAAAAGAAGCGGCGTAATAACCGCAATCTGTCACAATATAAAAAAGTAAGTTATCGTAAATGTAGAGGCGAATTATTATTCGCCTCTACCGTATTTTTACGTCTACTGATACGTGTCATAGATTCTGCCCAGCAGAGCCTCGGCAACTTCGTCGGTTATCTTAACCGGGCTGAAATCCGATAGATGGTTTTGCGCGACTTCGTGAGCCAATGCCGTAATATCGGAGCGCGAGTAGCCAAGCTCTTTAAGCGACTTAATCTCTACGTCGCGCATAAGCTGACGAATGTTGTCCGCGATTAGCGCGCCCAGTTTCTCGCCGCTTTCGGACCCGTTGAGCTTAATGCCAAGCGCTTCGGCGATTAGCTTCGCCTGACCGGGTAACTCAGGCGCGACTAGCGCTAGCGCTTCAGGTAACGAAATCGCGCAGTTATAGCCGTGCGGAGTGTGGAACTTCACCGAGAACGCGTCCGCGCTCGCGTGTCCGACGTGTGTAATCGGATTATTGAACGCGAAACCCGCGAAGTTCGCCGCAAGCATCATCTCCGTCCGAGCTTCCGTATTGCTTGGTTCGGAGTAAGCGATTTTTAGCCACTTGGCTATTTTTCGCGTCGCCGCTTCGCCGAATAAATCACTGTGGATATTGTGGTTAATCGTAGTCATCGCTTCGGTAGCGTGAGCAAGCGCGTCAAGTCCGGTATTCGCGGTTTCGCGTTTGGGTAGCGTAAACGTAAGCTCTGGGTCAAGTACCGCAAGCGTCGTGTTGGTGAACACGCTCCACTTTCCGTTGACCTCCGGAATTGAGATAATCGCGACTGCCGTAACCTCACTTCCGGTTCCCGCGGTAGTCGGAACTAGCACAACCGGAGTTTTAATGTTTATGGTAATCGGACGCGCAAGGATAAATTCCTTAGCGGCTTTACCGGTTTCAAAGGCGATAGCCGCAGCTTTCGCGGTGTCCATACTACTGCCGCCGCCGATTCCGATGAAAACATCCGCTCCGGCGGCTTTAGCGGCGGCGGCCGCCGCGTCAACCACCGCGTCTGTCGGGTCGGAGATTACTCCGTTAAATGTGGCGTACTCAACTCCGGCGGCTTTAAGGCTTGCTAAAGCCTTGTCCGAGATGCCCGCGCCCTCTACGCCTTTTTCGTATACACACAGAGCTTTTTTACATCCAAGCTCCTTAACGCGCTCACCTAGAGCCGCTATTGCTCCGCGTCCGAATACTACCGGTACGGATACGTTGAATTCCGGGTAATTCATATTGATTATACTCCTTATTATTTTATACTTGTTTATTTTACGCTGTTTCTTCGGATTTATTTTTCGTACTGCGGCGGTCACGCCTGACCGCAAGTATCGCGGCATAGAGTATCAGCAACAGCAATATGCCCTCAACCGCTTCGGAGATTTGGCTTTCCGACTTCCCTATCAGCGCGAGTCCGTTTACAATTATGGTTATTGAGAACGCTCCGAGCAGAACTTTATAGATTTTCGCCGACGCGCCTCCGGTAACAAGTACGCCGCCGAGAAATACCGCCATCGCGACGTTCATTTCAAGGAAACTTCCCATCGTGTTAGTCGTACCGCCAACGGAAATCAGCGTGAATATAGAGCCTACGCCCGCCATCAGTCCGGACAGCGCGAACACCAGTATTTTCATCTTCTCAATCGGGATTCCGACGCTTCGCGCCGTAACTTCATTCTCTCCGATTGCGCGGCTGTATCTGCCGATTTTCGTAAACTCGAACAAATACGCCATTATCAGCACAATTACAATGAACATTGGAATTTTTACGTACGGTTCATTCAGCGCTTTAAGCGACGCGGGAATGTACTCCACGCCGATTTTCGTCTGGATAAAGTTAACCACGCCGCGAACTCCGATAAGCATTGCGATTGTTACCATAAACGACGAAACCTTGAATTTACTGACCAGCAATCCGGTAATCAGACCGACCGCCGCGGCGATTATCAGCGTTACCGGAATCAACAGCCACGGAACTCCGAGCGCGAGCGACAACCGCGTCGCGATAACTCCGGACAGCGCCACGTTAACCCCTACGGATAGGTCGATACTGCCCTGAGCGACAACGAACAACACTCCCAACCCGACTAAGATTGTAATCATCGACTGGTCGAGTATCGTTTTCAGGTTGTACGCGGATAGCATTCTGCCTTTACTGGCAATCGCGAAAAATATAAATATCGCAAGGAACGCCGCGAACGGCACTATATCCTGAAGCTTTATTTTTTTCATTTTTACCACCCTCAAAATACAATTTTAACCACGAATAAACACTAATAGACACGAATTAAGTTCAATTAGATAAGTTTTCCTAAGCGAAGAATTATTTGTGTTAATTCGTGTCCATTAGTGGTTCGTAATCCTCAAATCATCACACCGATTACCGATTGCTCGGTGAAATCTTCGTCTCTGCGGATTACTTTGCTGACTTTACCGTCTTTCATTACTATTAGTCTGTCCGCCATACCCAACGCCTCGGTAAGCTCGTCTGAAATCAGCAAAGTCGCGGTTCCGTTCTTTTTCGCGTCTTTCATCAGCGAGTAAATATACGCTTTAACGCCTACGTCAACGCCTCTTGTAGGACAATCAAGTATTAAAAGCTCCGGAGATTTCGCGAGCCACCGACCGAGGTTAACTTTTTGTTTATTCCCGCCGGAAAGCGAATCCATTACCTGGAATATATCGGTGCATTTCACCGACAATTCGCGAACCATCTCGGCGGCGAGTTTCCTGAGTTTTCCCGGAGCTA
>JAISKY010000163.1 GCA_031260745.1 Oscillospiraceae bacterium | reverse complement strand
GAGGAAGATATTATGTTAGAGGAACTGGTTAAACGCTCCGGCAAGAGCAAAGACGAGGTGCTTGACAAACTCGCGAAAGCGATTACGGCTCAGGTCGAGTACACCGACGAGAAAGTAGTCGCGGAGTTCGCGGAAGCTAAGTCTAAGGGGATTACGGACGGCAGCAGAGGCTCAGAGCTGGCAACAAGAGCGCAGGTTGCTATTATGGTACTTAGGGGGAGCAAGCTATGAGTGGCAAAAAGCCTGTTAAACGCAAGAAGCCGTATGAGTTTTTTCAAAAGGTCGTACTCTTAAATTGGCTTTTAACCGCGCTATGGATTACAGCAAGCTACGCATTGGCATTTTATGCATTGCGGAAAGGCTTGACTGCGCCTGAAATCAATTCAGCGGTAACACTTGCGTTAGTAACGGAGAGTTTGGGCGTGTCGCTTGCTTACGCGATTACCAATGCGCAACTCAAACACTCTCTTAATAGCCACGACTTAAAGATTAACAGCGAAACAGGCGAAGTAAGCAAGATAAGTCCAAATAACCTTGGAGGTGTATGATGGCAAAAAGAGGTGAACATCTTATTACTCACGGCACAAGCGGCACAAGGCTTTATAGGATTTGGTGCCAAATAAAAACAAGATGCTTTAATGCAAAATATATTGAATCGCAATATTATAGTAAGCGTGGAATAACAATGTGCGCTGAGTGGCGCGATGATTATGTCGTGTTTAGAGATTGGGCTTTAAGCCACGGGTATACAGACAATTTGAGCATTGACCGAGTAGATAATAATGGCGACTATTCTCCCCAAAATTGCAGATGGGCAACAGATTATGAACAATCAAGAAATCGACGCCAATGTAAATATATTTATAACAACGGAGAGAAATTCACTGTATCAGAAATCGCTAAAATGATTGATGTTAATCCACAAACGGCAATGAATTGGTATAAACAGTTAGGGGTTAGAACCTTAGAGGAGTTCCAAGCCAAAAGAACTGCAATGAGAAAATCACCTAAAGAGGTGCGGCTTAAGAACAAACTCAATAAGAATCGCGCGGAGAATACTACCGGAGGCATAACCTTTGAAGCGTCAGTACAGCAGGCAAAAGATGACTTGGGCGGGGTGTAGGAAATGCAAATTAAGATAGGAGAAAAATAGTGCATATTGCAATTACAATCATCATTATCGCGCTCGTAGTCGCGGTACTGGCATACATCGTCGTAAAGCAACGGTGGGACTTACTCCCGCGTATACTGTTCGGGCTAGTCACCGAAGCGGAGCGCAACTATGGCGATAAGACAGGGGCGCTAAAACTCGCGAAGGTCGTTGAGTGGGTATTACCCTACATTCCGGCGATACTCCGTCCGTTTCTCACCGAGGAGCGGCTTACTGATATTATAAACTCCGCGCTTGAAACCGCCAAGCTGAAATGGAACGCTAACCCCGCGCTAGTTAAGCGCGAGTAACTAATTCTTGTTTTATTCTTGTTTACAAAACCCGCAAGCCCTGTAACCATTGGGCTTGCGGGTCGTTTGGTGGAGACGGAGAGAGTCGAACTCTTGACCTTACGGATGCGAACCGTACGCTCTACCAACTGAGCTACGCCCCCACAGACTTGCATAGTGTACCACAAGTCACGCGTTTTGTCAAGAGTTTTTTTCGAGTTCCGAGAGTTTTTTGAGTTTTTTACGCCGCTCCCCATAGCCTACCGTGTTCACGCATTACGGAGCGCACCGTTTCTACGGCGCCGCGGTCAACGCCGGGCAATTGTGACAGAGCGCGCTCCGATATTCTGCGCACATCGTTCAGCGTTTTCAGCTTAAACGGCTCCAGAGCCGTTATTGCAGACGGCAGGAGCCGCGCCAGCAGTACGTCAACCGAAACCGGCTCCACGGGGGTCTTATACGCGAGCGATTTCTCGAACTCCGCGAGTTCCTCGTCGGTCAGAGTTTCAAATACGGAGTCCTCGACGAACCGACCTCCGCTCAAGCCGTCAAACGCTCCGTCGAACAGCGGCATAGCCATCAGCGGGTCAAATTTGTCGCGGTCGTCGGCGGTGAGTATACCAAACTCCCAACCGCGACGAAAGCCGGCTCGCGGATAGTAGTCCGGATGTCCGAATAACAGAATCCCGCGATAACCCAAGCTCTTAGCCTCGGCGATTGTGTGAGCCAACAGAGCCTTGCCGACGCCCTGATTTTGAAACTCCGGCGCGACGCTAAGCGGTCCGAACGCGATTACCTCAACCTCGCGAGCGTCCGGTGTGACTATTTTCGCTTTGGAGTACACGATATTACCGGCTAGCTTGCCGTTAATCTCCGCGACGTAGTCAAGCTCAGGTATGAACGCGGGCAGTGAGCGCAATTTGTGAACCAGCAGATGCTCGTTGCAAGAGTGTTCGCTGTGCGGCCAAAACGCTTCGCGGGTAAGCTCCTCGACCGCGCGGAAGTCGCTCGGTAATTCCAAGCGAATGGTTATATTATTTGTCATTGTATTGCTTTTCCTTATGATATACCGTTGAATTTATTCATCGCGGCGTCAGTGCCGTCGCGCACCAAAATCTCCAACACTTCCGGGACGCGAGCCGCCGCTTCTTTGATTACGTCAAAATCGGCGGAGCTAATCTTTCCGATTACCCAGTCCAGAGTATCAAATCCGCTGTGTTCCGGCTTACCTATGCCCAGTTTTATTCGCGGAAACTCCTTTGAACCTAACCTCGCGATTATGCTTTTCAGTCCGTTATGACCGCCGTCGGAGCCGCCGCGTTTAATACGCAGTTTGCCCGGAGGTAAATCCAAATCGTCGTGAACCACGACAACGCGCTCCGGCGGAATTTTGTAGAATCTGGCAGCCGGAGCAACAGCGTCGCCGCTAAGGTTCATAAACGTCTGCGGTTTTATCAACAGTACGCTTTTACCGCCCAACGTGACAACTTCGGTAAGCGATTTGAACTTGACGCGCTTAATGCGTTTATCGGCGAAGTTCTCAACCGCGTCCGCGGCAAGCCACCCGGCGTTGTGCCGGGTGCGTACATATTTATCGCCGGGGTTGCCCAGGAATACGACCAGCCACGACGGAGTATTCTTTCCAAATAATAACATACTTTACCACTAGACCTGTCCTAAAACCGGCTTTATATTAGGATACGTCTATTGACTAAAACAGCGTTGCGAGCGAAACCTCGTCGTGGATTCTGCGGATTGCCTCGGCGATTAAGTGCGCCGACGAGATATACGAAATCTTACCGCATTTAGGCTTGTCCGCGGGGTACGGAACAGTATCAATAAAAGTGATACGCTCAATCTCGCACTTATCAAAGTTGGAAATAGCGTTGCCGGACAGCACGCCGTGAGTGGCGAACGCGTAAACCTTTTCACCTCCGGCCGCCTGAATCGCCGTAGCGGCGTTAATAAGACTGCCGCCGGTGCTTACCTGGTCGTCAAGTATCAGCGCGTGTTTACCGGCAACTTCACCGATTACGTTAAGCGCCTCCGACGTATCCGAAATATCAACGCGCCGCCGCTTTTCAATAATCGCCAAATCAAGTCCAAGCCGCTCGGCGAATGTTCTGTTGCGTTTCGCGGCTCCGGTATCCGGAGCTACGACGACGTAATTGCCCGGATTATCCAGCATCAACTTCTTGCACGAATCTACGAACAGGCTCATACCAAGCAGATGGTCAAGCGGAATGTCGAAAAAGCCCTGAATCTGGTCGGCGTGAAGGTCCATCGTAAGTACGCGGTCGGCTCCGGCGACCGTAATCAAATTCGCGACCAGCTTCGCGCTTATCGGGTCGCGTGATTTCGCTTTGCGGTCCTGACGGGCGTAGCCGAAGTACGGTATAACCGCCGTAATCCTGGACGCGCTCGCGCGTTTGCACGCGTCAATCATAATCAGCAGTTCCAAAAGGCAGTCGTTGACACTGAAATCGCCTGATTTGCACGTGGACTGAACCAGGAATACGTCGGCTCCTCGCACCGTATCGAATATGGA
>JAISKY010000059.1 GCA_031260745.1 Oscillospiraceae bacterium | reverse complement strand
AACCAATGGGGCTTAATACGGAGGAACTTTACATTCAGGGTTTCTCCAGTTCAATGCCGGAGGACGTTCAAATTGAAATGCTCCGCACCATCAAGGGGCTGGAACACGCGGAGGTCACTCGCCCCGCCTACGCCATTGAATACGATTGTATTGACCCGCTTGAATTAACGGTTACGTTGGAATCTAAAAAGCAACCCGGTTTATACGGAGCGGGACAGTTCAACGGAACGTCAGGCTACGAGGAAGCCGCCGTTCAGGGTTTCCTTGCCGGAGCTAACGCCGCTCTGAAAATTCTGAACCGCGAACCGCTAATCGTTCACAGGAGCGACGGTTACATCGGCGTCCTGATTGACGATTTAGTCACGAAAGGCACTAACGAACCGTATCGAATGATGACAAGCCGGAACGAATTTCGTCTTTTGCACCGTCAGGATAACGCGGATTGCCGATTGCGAGAACTTGGTTACAACGCGGGAATTGTTCCCGACGGAACATTCCGCCAAACTATGGATAAAATACAACAAATCAACGCGGAAATAGAGCGGTTGTCAAACACTTTCGTACCGCCCGGAGTAAGTCTTGCCAATTTGCTTAAACGTCCTGAAAACTCTTATAACAGTGTCGTAACCGAGGAACACAGAACCGGAGCGGAGCTTTCTCCGGAAGTCATTAAGGAAGTCGAAACGACGATAAAATACGAGGGTTATATAAAACGTCAGGAGCGCGAAGCGGAAGATTTCAAGCGCGTAGAAACCAAGAAACTGCCGCCCGATATTGACTACTCCGCAATTTCTACGCTAAGGTTGGAGGCTCGGCAGAAACTCGCGAAAATAAAGCCGGAGAACTTCGGTCAGGCGGCTCGAATAAGCGGCGTAAGTCCGTCCGACATCGCCGCGCTAATGATTTGGCTGAAATAAAACATTGATGTGAATTGTCAACGAATTTGATAAAGTTGCCGCGATTCTGCCGGTGTACTTAATGGCAAATTGCCTTAATAATCCGGAGTTGCTTATGATTGCCGCGGATTATTGGTATATAATTCAACATATATCGTAAAATTATTGTGCGTTTTGGCAATTTGCATAGCGTTTTAAGGCACATCTTTGGTAATAATTTTCTGTAAAAAAGACTTGACACATAATGGACAGCGTGGTAAAATAATCAGAGAATAACAAAATTATTGAAAATTCGACTTATCAACAGTTGAAAACCGTTTCAATTTGGCGCTTTAGGGTGGAGAGCGCAAATGCTTTGCATTCCCCCGATTCGGGGGTTTTTCCTTTTATGGGGGTGAGTTCGCTTGGAGGAAATCTTTGAGAGAGTAGAACGCGTGGTACTTTTCCGTATCCCCGTGTTTGGCTATACGTTTGAACTCAGCAACGCCGTGTTTGTTTCGCTTATTGTAAGTATTGTTCTGATTATCGCGTCGTTTTTGCTGACGCGGAAACTAAAAGCCGATAACCCCGGTAAAGTTCAGATAGTTGTCGAGTGGCTTGTTCAAATCGTTTCAAACCTTTGCACGACTTCAGCCGGACATCACGGTAAGGCTTTTATACCATACATAGGAACTTTACTGGTGTATCTCGGATTGGCGAACATTGTTTCACTGTTTAACTTTATACCCGGAGTTCACCTGTTTCCGCCGACAAAAGATATTAACGTAACCGCCGCGCTGGCGCTGGTGAGTATTATAGTTGTATTGTATGCCGGATTCCGTTACAAGGGCGTTAAAGGTTGGGCTAAGTCGCTGATTGACCCGATGCCGATTGTCGCTCCGTTCAAACTAATGGAGTACGCGACAAAACCGCTGTCACTCTGTTTGCGGTTGTTCGGTAATATAATCGCGGGATTCATAATAATGGAATTAGTGTATAGTTTAAGGATTCCAGTTATATCAGCGTTGCCGTCGGCGTATTTTGAGATATTCGACGGACTCCTACAGGCGTTTATTTTCACCTATTTAACCATTGTCTACATTGGCGAAGCAGTAGAAACCAATTAATATTTCGGAGGTACAATCTTATGTCACTGACAGCACTCGGCGCGGGAATCGCGGTATTGTCCGCGGTCGGCGCGGCACTCGGAATCGGTTTAGCGGCGAAAGGCGGCGCAGAGGCAATCGCGCGTCAGCCTGAAAAAGAAGGTTCCATACGCAGTCTTGCGTTCTTGGGAATGGTATTATGTGAGGCTTGCGCGATTTACGGATTGCTTATAGCTATACTGCTGTTCACAAAAGTCTAACCGGCAACTACCTCAGAGAGGACTTGAACGATGAACCTATTCGATTTTTACATACCGGAGTGGATTTTTGTCGCGGTTAACCTTGCGGTGCTTGTATTCATATTGAACAGACTGCTTTGGAAACCTGTAATGAAAATCCTCGCCGAGCGGCAGGAGAAAATAACCGCGGCACTCGCCGGGGCGGAAGCGGCTCGGGAGGAAGCTCGGCAGTTTGAATTACAGCGCGCGGAGCATAATCTTGAGTTTGAAAAAAGTACGCTTGAAGCTCTTAAAGCTGCGCGTACTCGCGCGGGCGCGGAGTACGACCGTATTATCGTCGAAGCGGAAGATAAGGCGCGTACTATCGTCAGCGCGGCTCAGTCGCAAGCTCAGCGTGAACACGAAAGTATGCTTATTGCCGCCAGAACCGAAATTGTTACGGCGGCGGAGGATTTGGCGTCATCGTTACTCGGCGAGAATCTCGACGAGTCTAAAAACTCGCGCATTATCAGGAGATTCCTTGAAAGAGGCGAAACGGGGGCGATGGAGTGAGCGAAAACATTTTCGCGGACGCTCTGTTTCAAACCGCGGCTTTGACGAGCGACGACCGCGTGACTTCGTTAAAACGCGTACTTGACGATTTGACTGTCGCGGAACAAGTCTTATCGGAGTTTCGTTTCGTTTTTAATAACCCTGAACTTACAACCGAAAAGCAATATAAACTGTTGGATACCTTCGAGGGTTATCTTTCCGAGCTTACGCTGGAGTTTTTGCGTATACTCACGCAGAAACGCAAACTGAAGTTGGTTCCGCGTATACGTAAACAATTCGAGTCGCTGTGTAACAACGAATTCGGAGAACTTAAAGTAAAAATCCGTTTCCCGTACGAACCCGACGGCGAAATATTAGAACAACTGCGAGTTTCGCTTCCGCGTTATGGTCTATATCCGCAGGAGCGGTCAGGCGACGCGGTATTTGAGGTTTCGCTTGACGAAAGTGTAGTCGCGGGATTTGTCGCCGAAACCGGAGGGAAAATCCTAGACGCGTCGCTTGGTCGGAAATTAGCTAAAAAGTAGGTGAGCATTTTGTCCGTTAACGCAGGTGAAATCAGCAGACTGCTGATGGAACGAATAGGTAAAAGCGAGCTTTCCGCCGACCTTGCGGAAGTTGGCTCTGTAATTCAGGTGGGCGACGGCATCGCCCGCGTGTACGGTATCGAAAATTGTATGAGCGGTGAACTGCTTGAGTTTGAGGGCGGCGATACGGGTATGGCTCTTAACCTTGAGGAGGATAACGTCGGTTGCGTACTTTTTTCCTCCGGCAATAACGTCCGGGAGGGTACTACCGTGCGACGTACCGGACGAACGATGGAAGTTCCGGTAGGTTCCGCGTTGCTCGGACGCGTCGTATCTCCGCTTGCCATTCCGCTTGACGAGGGCGGCGATATTATAACCGACCGCAAACGTCCGGTTGAGGCGCTCGCCTCCGGCGTTACCGCGCGTCAGTCGGTTAAAGTTCCGTTGCAAACCGGTATTATGTCCATTGACGCTATGATACCAATCGGACGCGGTCAGCGCCAATTGATTATAGGAGACCGTCAGACCGGAAAGACCGCTATCGCGCTTGACGCGATTATTAACCAACGCGACAAAGGCGTTATCTGCATTTATGTCGCAATCGGACAAAAAGCGTCCGTCGTTGCGAACGTCGTAACTATACTTAAACGCAACGAGGCGATGGATAACACAATCGTAGTCGTTTCGACGGCTAGTGACGCGGCCCCGTTGCAGTACCTCGCGCCCTACGCGGCTTGCGCTATGGCTGAGGAATTTATGTACAACGAGGGCAAGGACGTGCTAATCGTCTACGACGATTTATCGAAGCACGCCGTAGCATATCGCGCTATGTCGCTGTTGCTGAAACGTCCTCCGGGACGCGAGGCTTACCCCGGCGACGTATTCTACTTACATTCGCGTCTGCTTGAACGCGCCGCGAGATTGTCGGACGAACTTGGCGGCGGCTCGATTACCGCTCTGCCGATTATTGAAACGCTTGCCGGAGATATTTCCGCGTACATTCCGACGAACGTCATTTCGATTACGGACGGTCAGATTTTCCTTGAATCGGAGCTATTTTTCTCCGGCTTCAGACCAGCCGTTAACGTCGGATTGTCGGTATCACGCGTCGGAGGAAACGCTCAAACCAAGGCAATGAAAAAAGTCGCGTCCTCACTTCGCGTTGAACTCGCGCAATACCGTGAACTGCAAGTATTCTCGCAGTTGGGTTCGGATTTGGACGCGGGTACTCAGGAAC
Organism: Oscillospiraceae bacterium; assembly: GCA_031260745.1. Classification (GTDB taxonomy): domain Bacteria; phylum Bacillota; class Clostridia; order Oscillospirales; family Oscillospiraceae; genus JAISJH01. Next base: position 3,580 of record JAISKY010000059.1, on the reverse strand, counting down.
GATTAACACATGGCGCGCGGCTTATGGATACGCTTAAACAGCCGCAGTATTCTCCGATTGATATGGACGAGCAGGTTATCTTGCTATACGGCGCGAAAAGCGGTTATCTCAAGAAAATATCATTTTTCGACGTAAGCAGATTCAATAAAGGACTATTGACGTTCGTCAAGGATAAATATCCCGAAATTCCGGAGTCCATACGTACGACCGAAGATTTCTCTGACGAAACAGAGCAAAAACTGATAAAGGCTTTGGACGAATACTCGGCGGACTTCAAGCCTTCTACGGTATGACGCTAAACTAAAATGTACGGATATAACCTCAGAGGTGTGCTATGTCAATGAATAATACCGGCGAAATAAAAGCGCGTATGAAAAGCATACGGCAGACTACGCAAATCGCGAGCGCTCAAAAGCTGATTGCCGCGTCGCGTGTCGGCAAAGCTCAGCATACGCTTAATGAAACACGCCCGTATCACGACCACATACGTCAGACTATCGCCGAGTTGCTTAGTCTGCACCCCGAAGTGCTTAGTCCCTACATCGGAAGCGAAAGTTGGAGAATTCCCGTAAAACCGGGGCTTTTGGTGCTGACGTCGGATTCGGGGCTTGCCGGAGGTTATAACAGTAATATAATCAAGTTTGCAGAAGAAGAAATGTCGAAAGATATGCGTTTCCAACACCTTATGGTTCAGGGAAACGTAGGGCATACTGCGCTTAGCCGGCGCGGTTATCAAATCGACGACGAGATTGAATTGCCGTCGAACTTTCCGACACTTTCACACGCGGGGCATATCGCTAAATACATCATCTCGCTATTTGAGAGCCGCGAGGTTGACGGATTCGGAATTATCTACACAGACTACCGCTCCGCGGCGCGGTTAATTCCGGTACACGAAATATTATTGCCGCTGCCGCCTGAAACTTTCGGCGACGCCGGAATCGTCAGGAGCGACGTATCCTTTGAGCCGTCGCCCGAGGTGGTTATGGAAATGCTTATTCCTAAGTATCTTAAAGGTTTTATATACGGTTGTTTGGTACACTCGTGGGCGGCTGAACTTACATCTCGCATTTCGGCTATGGACGGAGCGGTACGTAACGGCAACGAAATGCTGGATAAACTCTCACTTGCGTATAACCGCGCTAGACAAGCGGCGATTACTCAGGAAATTACCGAAATCGTAGCGGGAGCGCAAGCGTTAACTACAGACGACTAATATCGCTAATCTCCGTAGGGTTAAACCTACAAAAGAGAGAACACATCAATAGTGCGACTGGCGGAGGATTGACTTATGGCAGAAAACTACGGAAAAATAACTCAGGTTATCGGACCTGTAATTGATATTCGCTTTGAAGATGAGTTGCCGAAACTATTCAACGCGATTAAGGTTGACGTACTAAACGGCAACACTGTTACCGCCGAGGTTCTTCAGCACATAGGCAACCGAACCGTACGTTGTGTCGCGATGAACTCTACGGACGGACTTACTCGCGGCGCTAAAGCGCTAGATACGGGTTCGTCAATTACCGTTCCGGTCGGCGAGCAGGTTTTAGGCAGAGTTTGGAACGTACTGGGTAACTCCGTGGACGGCGGCGAAGAAGCTACCGGTGAACGCTGGAATATCCACAGAGACCCGCCTTCATTCAGCGAGCAAACCGGCGCGATTGAAGTCCTTGAAACCGGAATCAAAGTAATTGACCTGATGGCTCCGTACGCAAAGGGCGGTAAAATCGGATTATTCGGCGGCGCGGGCGTTGGTAAGACCGTTCTTATTATGGAACTTATCCGAAACGTCGCGACCGAGCTTGGCGGTTACTCCGTATTCACCGGCGTCGGAGAGCGTACTCGCGAGGGTAACGACCTTTGGACTGAAATGAAAGAATCCGGTGTTATCTCAAAAACCGCGATGGTATTCGGACAAATGAACGAGCCGCCCGGCTCTCGTATGCGCGTCGCTCTGTCCGGTCTGACAATGGCGGAGTATTTCCGTGACAGTATGGGTCAGGACGTGCTATTATTCATCGACAACATTTTTAGGTTTACTCAGGCCGGTTCGGAGATTTCCGCATTGCTTGGACGCATACCCTCCGCCGTTGGTTATCAGCCTACGCTGGCAAACGAGATGGGTACGCTTCAAGAACGTATTACCTCGACGAATAAAGGTTCGATTACGTCCGTTCAGGCGGTCTACGTTCCCGCGGACGACCTAACCGACCCGGCTCCGGCGACTACGTTCGCTCACCTTGACGCGACTACAGTTTTGTCGCGCAGTATTGTTGAGATGGGCATTTACCCCGCTGTTGACCCGCTGGAATCGAACTCCCGTATACTTACGCCCGAAATCGTCGGTGAAATCCATTACCGCACGGCTAGGCGAGTTCAGGAAGTCTTACAGCGTTACAAGGATTTACAGGATATTATCGCAATCCTGGGAATGGAAGAACTATCCGAGGAAGATAAACTAATCGTTCGCAGAGCAAGAAAAATCCAAAGGTTTATGTCACAGCCTTTCCACGTTGCCGAGTCGTACATTGCTTACAAAGGTAAATATGTATCTCTTGCCGACACAATTCGTAGTTTCCGCGACATTTTGGACGGTAAACTTGACGATGTTCCGGAGGACGCGTTCTTTATGAAAGGCTCAATTGACGAAGTTTATGAATCGGTGAAATAATATGAATACTTTTCTGCTTCGCATAATGACGCCCGAAAAAAGTTTCTTCGACGGCGCGGCTAACGAAATAGTGTTCTCCACGCCGGAGGGACGAATCGGCGTTATGGCGGGACATATGCCGATGGTAACGGCGGTTGCGGAGAATACCATTGAAATCCGCGACGGAGAAAGCACCGAAGCTAAAATCGCGGCTATCGGACAAGGCGTTTGCGAGATTTTTGACAATACAATTGAGTTTTACGTTGACTCGGTAGAATGGGCGGCTGACATTGACTTAGCCCGCGCTCGCGAGGCTCTTGAACGCGCCGAATTACGTATGCGTTCCAGCGCGGACAGAATGGAATATGTACGGAATCAGGCGGCAATCTCCCGCGCGTTGGCGCGTATGAAAGCCGCAAACGACACAATAGGCAGTCTGCCCGATATTAGTTAAGCGGTAAATATCTAAAACGCTAAGCCGTCAGGCTTAGCGTTAGTTGTCAATAAAGCTACGGCGAACAATAAAACTTAAAAAGGCAAGCGTCAAATAGCGGCGTACAGATAACTCAGCACTTGTAGTATCCTATGCGAACGTCATTATTTCACAGAGTACTGCTTGCGCGCATTGTTTGAGAGTATGCCCAAGATATTGAACGCGTATTCGAGGTATAATGACTACGAATTAGCGTTTTAGACCAGGTATATTAACAAGGAGGACAAAATTATGGCAGCTATAGATCCTGTTATCAATAAAATATACACGGAGGCGTTGGAACCGCTTGGCTACATTAAGCTACGCATTAGCACTCCATATTTTGGGCGGCTTATAGGCAATGAAATTCTGCAGGTTATTCGTTTCGAGAGGTACAGTGCGGAGCCGCCGGGGTTTAAGGAATTTCATATTTACGGCGGAGTTGCTACTGTTTA
>JAISKY010000031.1 GCA_031260745.1 Oscillospiraceae bacterium | reverse complement strand
ATTACTACCGACATCAAAGAATTGAACAACGATAATTAGATATACATTTTCCACAAAGTTATTAGTAGATATAAACAAAATCAAGAAAAATTTTCCGAAACCCTTATTATTATTAACTTTTCAACATTTTTATCAACATTGTAGATTCATATAAAATAAGGCTTGTCCGAATTTTTGCACAAATTTTGTCTACTACTACTATTACTATTATATTTATATCTTTCTATTATATGCGGAGCAAAATACTATTATTCTAAAATATCCTACGGAGGTTTCGAGATGAAATTTTACTGCGATAAAGCGGAATTACTAACCGCAGTCCAAACTGCCGGCAGAGCGGTAGCGTCAAAAAGTACGATGCCCGCGCTGGAGGGCTTACTGCTTCAAACGTCCGGCGCCGAGCTTATAGTTTCCGGCTATGACCTGAAAACCGGAATACGTACGCGAATCGAGGCGGAGGTTGACACTCCGGGTTCTATTGTACTCAATTCGAAATTGTTTACGGACATAATACGCAATATGCCGTCGGATAAACTTACTATCGACTGCAATAACCTGATGGTTAAGATTTCGTGTTACGCGTCGGAGTTTGAGATACTGGGTTCGTCCGCCGACGATTTTCCGGAACTTCCGGCTGTTGACACGGAAAACCAAATCCGCTTGCCGGAGGGAGTTTTCAAGAGCATAATCTCCGAAACTTTGTTCGCCGTCAGCGAAAATGATAACAAACCGATTCACACCGGAAGTTTGTTCGAGATTAACGGTCCGAATCTTACGGTGATTTCGGTAGACGGCTACAGGCTCGCGCTTCGCCGCGAGAATATCGGCGAGTATAACGGTCAGCTCGTCGAGGGTCAAACGGACAGTTTCGTTGTTCCGGGTACGATGTTAGGCGAGTTGAAAAACATTTGTTCCGACTCCGAGGGACTTGCCGCGATAACGGTCGGGTCAAGATACATTATGTGCAAAGTACGCGAAACGGAGATAATTTCACGTCGGCTTGAGGGCGAGTTCCTTGACTATAAACGCTCAATTCCCGAACAGAGTAAGATTGAAATCGACGTAGACCGTAAAGCTCTGACTACCAGTATTGAACGAGTGTCGCTTATCATAAACGACACTTTGAAAAGTCCGCTTAGGGTTACGCTTGACGACGGCGTAGTTAAGTTAAAAGCGTTAACTCCGGTAGGTAAGGCGAATGACGAATGCCTGATAAAAGGCGACGGCGGCGGATTGGAAATCGGGTTCAATAACCGCTATATGCTGGACGCGCTGAAAGCGGCTCCGTCCGATGAAATCAAAATGAAGTTTAATACCGCGGTAAATCCGTGTATAATAACTCCATCAGACGAAAATGACGATAGTTTCCTGTATATGATTCTGCCCGTCAGAATTACGAGCGCGGGTTAAGGTAACAAAATGAAAAAAATCGAGATATACTCGCCGTTTATTAAACTTGATTCCGCGATGAAATTCGCGGGAACCGTAATGACGGGCGGTGAAGCGAAAGAACAAATCCAAAACGGCGAGGTCAAAGTAAACGGCGAGGTTTGTTTGGCTCGCGGCAAAAAATTATATCCCGGCGACAGCGTTATTATAAGTGGTGAGGAGTTTACGGTATCTAACTATGAGAGTTGAGCAGTTGGAGATTGAAAACTTTCGTAATTTCCAGTACGCTAAAGTGAGCGAATTCGACGCTGAGATGAATGTAATATGTGGTAATAACGCTCAGGGTAAAACGAATCTGCTGGAGGCGATATATTATCTTTGCTCGGCAAGGTCGTTTCGTACGCGTAACGATTTGGAAGTTATCCGAACCGGTTCCGACAAAACTACGATTAACGCGAACGTCGTTACGGGTGAAAGCGACGATTATTTTTCAGAGGTTGAACCCAGAAAACACGGGGTTAGTATTACGTTCGGTAAAAACTCAAAAAAGCGTGTCGAGTTGAACGGTACTAAACTGAAAACATTTACGGTACTTCCGTTTTGCACGGTATTATTCAGTCCGGAGGATTTGGAGTTAGCCAGAGGCGGAGCGTCATTGCGCCGTAAATGGCTTGATACCGCAATCAGTCAGCTTAGACCGAAATACGCGGAAACTCTGTCCGAGTTCCGCAAACTGTACGAAAGTAAGACGAAGATACTTAAAGAGAATAAACCCGACCTACTCGAAACGCTTGACGTTTTCAATATACAATTAGCTAAAGCCGGCGCGGTACTTATTTACTATCGCGCGATGTTTTGTGAAAAACTTTCTCCGATAGCCGCGGAAACTCACTTGAAGCTCGGCGGCGCTAATGAAAAACTGGAGATGAATTATAAAACCGTCAGCGGCATTGAGAATCCGGAGCAAATGAAACCCTCGGAGATTTGTATAAAATTGCTGGAGCATCAGGCGGAACACAGGGAAATCGAGATAAACTCCGGTATGTGCCTTTCGGGAGCGCATAAAGACGACGTGGTTTTAAGGATAAACGAACAACCCAGCGAATACTGGTCGCAGGGACAGACCAGAACCGTCGCCCTGTCGCTGAAATTCGCGGAACGGGAGTTCATTCGGGTAGATACCGGCGAATATCCGTTATTACTGCTTGACGATGTGCTGAGCGAGCTTGATTCCGCCAGACGTAAAGTTGTACTAAGCCGCGTAAACGGCGGTCAGACGTTTATAACCTGCTGCGACATTGGCGAGCTTCAACGCGGTAAGTTGAAAGGTAAACTAATTCCGATAACCGACGGAACTGTCGGAGATTGAGAATAATAATATATAATTGATTATAGGAGGTAAATATGCAGAATAACGAAGAATACACAGCTTCGCAAATACAGGTATTAGAGGGTCTTGAAGCGGTACGCAAAAGACCCGGTATGTATATCGGTACGACAAGCGCTCGCGGGCTTCACCATTTGGTATATGAAATTGTTGATAACGCAATAGACGAAGCGCTGGCGGGACGTTGCAGTAAAATAAAGGTAGTAATTGAAGCCGACAATATTATCCGCGTAAGCGACGACGGTCACGGAATCCCGGTCGGTATTCAGGAGCAAACGGGAAAATCCGCGTTGGAGGTTGTGTTTACGGTACTGCACGCCGGAGGCAAATTCGGCGGCGGAGGTTACAAGGTTTCCGGAGGATTGCACGGGGTCGGCGCAAGCGTCGTCAACGCGCTTTCCGAGTGGCTTCAGGTCGAGGTCTGCATTGAGGACGACGGGGTTTATATGATGGATTTCACTCGCGGCGACGTCGTTACCCCGATTACAAAGATTGACGCGGCGAAGCTTAGTAACCTAAGCTCACACGGCACTACGGTCAGATTTAAGCCGGATGCGGAGATATTCGACGAAATAATATTCGAGTATGAAACTTTACACGCGCGTATGCGCGAACAGGCGTTTCTAAACGCAGGACTTGAAATCAGTATTTTCGACGAACGTCCGGGTAACGAGCAAAGCGACACGATGAAATACGAGGGCGGTATCCGAACTTTCGTTGAGTATATCAATAAAAACCGCACCGTTCTGCACGACGACGTTTTGTATTTCAGCGAACGCCGCGAGGACCGCGAAGCGGAAGTCGCGATGCAGTGGACGGACAAATATAACGAAACTTTCGTCAGCTTCGCGAACAATATTCATACCACCGAGGGCGGTATGCACGAAACCGGATTCAGAGCCGCTCTGACGCGTACGCTGAACGACTACGCGACTAAAAACGGATTCCTTAAAGGCGAAGAAAAGTTCGCGGGCGAGGACGCCCGCGAGGGGTTAAGCGCGATTGTCAGCGTCAGGCTTACGGAAGCGCAATTCGAGGGTCAGACTAAGACGAAGCTCGGTAACGCGGACATTCGTACGCTCGTTGAGAATATGCTTAACAAGAAGTTAAGCGATTATTTAGAGGAAAATCCTCGCGTCGCTAAGATAATAATAGACAAGGCTATGCAGGCAAGCCGCGCTCGCGAGGCGGCGAAGAAAGCCCGTGACCTAAGTCGTAAAAAGAGCATTTCGGAAGGCTCGACTTTACCGGGTAAACTGACCGACTGCTACGGCAAAGAAGCTCAGTTTAACGAGATATTCATCGTTGAGGGAGATTCGGCGGGAGGTTCCGCGATAAGCGGACGCGACAGCCGGTTTCAAGCGATTCTGCCGCTTTGGGGTAAAATGCTGAACGTCGAGAAAGCCAGAGCGGATAAGGTTTACGGCAACGATAAACTATCGCCGGTAATTCTCGCGCTGGGCGCGGGAATCGGCGACGAATTTGACGCGTCGCGTTTACGCTACCACAAGATAGTGATAATGGCGGACGCGGACGTTGACGGAGCGCATATATGCACGTTGTTACTGACGTTCTTTTACCGTTTTATGAAACCGCTGATTGAGGGCGGATATGTGTATATCGCTCAACCGCCGCTGTATAAAGTTGTTCGAGGTAAGGAAATCCGCTACGCTTTGGACGACGCGGAGCGCGAACGCATTACCGCGGAACTTAAAGGCGGTAACGAAAACGCTAAAATTGAGTTGTCGCGAAACAAAGGTCTGGGCGAGATGGACGCGAGCGAACTTTGGGAAACCACGATGAATCCGGAATCCCGCGTACTGCTTAAAGTCGAACTTGAGGACGCGGTAGCCGCCGACGAAATCTTCACAGTGCTTATGGGCGAGAAAGTTGAACCTCGCCGCGAATTCATCGAGATTAACGCAAAATACGTCGAGAACCTTGATATTTAATTTTAGAGCAGAGATAAGAGAGTAGAGAGCAGAGTTACCATAGTTGATTCATTAAACATATCAGCGCAGATATTAGAGTTAAGGTTATCTCTGCTTTCTGCTCTCTACTCTCTTATCTAATTTACGGAGGAAAATATGGCAAAGCAAAGACCGAGTAAACTGAAAAATCCCGACGTCAGTTTTCCGGAACAGATAATAAAACCGGTAGACCTTGAAAAGGAAATGCGGAAAAGCTACATTGCTTACGCGATGAGCGTAATCGTGGGGCGCGCGCTTCCGGACGTAAGAGACGGGCTGAAACCCGTGCATCGGCGTATTCTATACACAATGTACGAGGACGGACTTACAAGCGATAAGACGTTCCGCAAGTCGGCGACCACGGTCGGCGACGTGCTTGGACGTTATCACCCGCACGGCGATACAAGCGTCTATGACGCGATGGTAAGGTTAGCGCAGGACTTTTCGCTGAGGTATCCGCTTATCGAGGGTCACGGAAACTTCGGTTCGCTTGACAGTCACCGCGCGGCGGCGTACAGGTACACCGAGGCTCGGCTCGCGAGGCTTTCAAACGAGATGGTTCGCGAGATTGACAAGGAAACCGTTGATTTTATCCTGAACTTTGACGACAGCCGTCAGGAACCTCACGTTCTGCCGTCCAGATTTCCGAATTTACTTGTAAACGGTTCAAGCGGTATCGCGGTCGGAATGGCTACGAATATTCCCCCGCATAATCTAAGCGAGGTTATTGACGCGGTTATTTGCGTAATGCGCGACCCCGAGGCGACGCTTGAGGACCTTATGGAGCACATCAAAGGTCCGGATTTCCCGACGGGAGGAGTTATCGTCGGCAGAAGCGGTATTCGCTCCGCCTACACGACCGGGCGCGGTCTGCTAAAACTCCGCAGTAAAACCGAAATCATTGAGGGCGAAAACGGAAAGATGGAGATTGACATCTCCGATATTCCGTATCAGGTAATAAAGCCGAATCTGCTTAAAGAAATCGACGAGAAAATCAAAGATAAAACAATTGACGGAGCGACCGGTTGGCGCGACGAAACCGACCGCGACGGTTTCCGCATAGTCGTGGAGCTTCGCCGCGACGCGAATCCGCAAGTCGCGTTGAATCAACTTTTCGCGAATACTCAAATGCAGGTTACGTTCGGCGTCACGCTGCTTGCGCTTGTTAACCGCGCGGCTCAACCTAAGATACTGACGCTTAGGGAAATCCTTGACGAGTATATTACGTTCCAGTTAGAGGTAATTGTCAGACGTACGGTTTATGACCTTCGCAAAGCGCGGGAACGCGCTCACATCTTAGAGGGTCTGCGAATCGCGGTAGACAATATCGACGAGGTAATCCGCATAATCCGAAGTAGCTACTCCGACGCTAAAGAAAAGTTGATGGAGCGGTTTGGTCTAAGCGACGTTCAAACTCAGGCGATTTTGGAGTTACAGCTTCGCCGTCTGCAAGGTTTGGAGCGTGAGAAGGTTGAACAGGAATACCGGCAGCTTATGGAGAAAATCGAGTATTATCAGACGGTTTTAGCCTCGGAGGAAAAGCAAAAAGAAATACTGATTGAGGAACTTACCGAAATTAAAACAAAGTTCGGCGACGAACGCCGTACCGATATTCAAATCGTTGAGGACGAGCTTGACGTTGAGGACTTAATCGAGGAGGAGGACTGCGTATTTACGCTTACCCGCGCGGGCTATATTAAGCGTGTAACCGCAGACACGTACAGAGCGCAGAATCGCGGTGGCAAGGGAATAATGGCGATGACGACGCGCGACGAGGATTATGTCGAAACGGTGTTCACGGCGTCAACTCACGACTATTTGCTGTTCTTCACGAACTTCGGCAGAGTGTTCCGTAAGAAAGGCTATCAGATTCCGGAGGCCGGACGTACCGCGAAAGGCTCCAATATTGTGAATATAATCCAGTCGGAGCCGGACGAAAAAGTCACCGCTATGCTCCACTTCCGCGAGATTAGCGACGACGAAATGTATCTGTTTATGGTAACTCGGAACGGAACGGTAAAACGGCTAAAAGTTACGGAGCTTAAAAATATCCGCAATGTCGGAATCCGCGCGTTGTCGCTTGACGAGGGCGACGAGTTAATCGGAGTTTTGGAAACTGACGGTAATTGCAACATATTAATCGCGACTAAGTTTGGTATGGCGATATGTTTTAACGAAAAAGACGTCAGAGCTATGGGACGTACGGCGGTCGGCGTAATGGGAATCCGGCTCGCGAAAGGCGATATTTGCGTCGGAGCGGCTAAACTCCGCGAGGGCGGCAGCGTTTTGACCGTTACGGAAAACGGTTACGGCAAGCGTACCGAGGCAAGCGAGTACATTCGCGGCGACGGCGAGCCTCAGCGCCGCGGCGGAAAGGGGCTTCGCAACGGTCGTCTTAACGATAAGACGGGCAGTGTAGCCGACGTGAAAGTCGTTGACGGCGACGAGGACATTTTACTGATAACTGACGAGGGAACGATAATCCGAATGGCGTCGTCGGACATCAGTTTGCAGGGCAGAGCGACTCAGGGAGTTCGCCTTATGCGCGTTCCGGAGGGCGTTCGCGTAATAAGCGTCGCCAGAACCGCCGCCGCCGAAGATGAACCGGAAACAGACGACATTAATATGGAAGTTGAAATAGAAATAACCGAAGATGAAGAAGAAGAATAACGCGGGAACTAAGAAAAAAATATAATACTGAGATGTTCGGGCAGATTATCGCTAAAAAACGGTAATCTGCTCGGTTTGTAATGTCAGGCAATCACCAATAACCGATAATCCATTATTTATTATGCTATTATGTTCAAAAAAATCCTTGCCAAATGGAGATAGGTGTGGTATAATGACGGCAAATAATATAATTCGGAGGTTCCATATGGCTTCTAAGTATACACATCTGTTCTCGCCGATTAAAATTAACGGCGTGGACTTTAAGAACCGCTTCGTTCTGGCTCCCCCGTCGCCGAACCTTGCAAGTCCCGACGGACTGGTAACAGCGCAGTTCGTGGATTGGTTCAGGATTTTCGCTCAGGGCGGAGCGTCGATTCTCTACGTCGGAAACTCGTCAATTGACATCAACGAGTGTAAGGACGAGGAATGTCAGCTTGACCTGATAAACGAACATTGCGCTCTCCCGCTTTCGTGGTACGCCGAAATGGCGAAAGAGTACGCGTGTCACGCGGCGTTGGAGGTCAACCACAACGGTAAAGACACTACGTTCGAGGCAGTCGGTCATCTGCCGTTCAGCTCGAGCGCGATTCCGGGCGACAGCGAGAAAATGCGCGCCGCTCGCGAGGGTCGCGAAGTTCGTATCCCAATCGAGATGGACCAAGCGAAGATTGACGAAACCGTTTTCAAGTACGCGAACGCGTGCTATAATATGAAGCGCGCCGGAATGGACATCGCGCTTTTGCACGGCGGTCACGGAAATCTGCTCGCGCAGTTCACAAGCCCGCACTACAATAAGCGT
>JAISKY010000236.1 GCA_031260745.1 Oscillospiraceae bacterium | reverse complement strand
CTTAAACTTAGCTTTGTAAGCAACGCTAAAAACTGGCTTGATTTAAGTATGTCCGACCCGCAAGTGAAAATCGCCGAGGGCGCGGACAAAATATCGCCGTACTCAATCGCGGTAAGCGTTACCGGAAAATACGGACACGTTATATTTATCGAGAATATCACCCGCGACGCTAAGGGCGCTCCGGAGTATATCTATTTTACGGAATCTAACGCCGACGGCAGCGGTAACGGTATGTATGACAGCGGCCGCGACGCTATTCTGAAAAAACTGCCGTTCAGTGAATTTGTGGAAACCCGAACTCCGGTAGGGTACATAACGGCTAACTTTCAGCAGACAGCTTAACCGCGATTGACAACGTGACAAGATTAAATTAGGACGGACACCGGGTGTCCGTCCTAATCGCGCCGTAGGGCATTATCAGCGGCAGACGGCGGCTCTGCGCCGCTCCCGCTTTAGTATAGCGCGCTATGGCGCGGCGGCGCGTTGAGCCATAAACTTTTCGTAGACTTCCTCGCCGACGCATTCTTTGGCGTGCTTGCACCACTTTATGCACGATTGCGCGTCGTTGTAGGCGATAAAGCCGCATTCGCAAACTACGTGAGTATCAATCGAGAATATCTCGATTTCGCGTCCGCACTCCGGGCAGACTTTTTCCGTAATCGTCGGAGTTCCCCGCAAAGCGGCGGCTCCCGGACAACCGTAAATCATATTCTCACCCCCTTAGCTTACTTTGATTATACTCCGTAAACCGCGAGTTGTCCATTGTTTTTACAACGAAAATAGATTTATTTACTAAAATATCGTTAACCAATTTCCATTTATGTAATCTTTAACTTGACAAATTATCCGAAATGCGGTATACTGCTAAAAAGCACTATGTCAATTCTCTGTTTTACGAGGATAAATATGAGCACTATTAATCGAGTATTGTCTGTTTTGTGCGCGGTTTTCGGTTCACTGTTAGCGTTGATGGTTTTTTATTACATAGTTGCGTTCACAGAGATTCCGGGGATTCGCGAACTTCGCGACACTTGGGTTGAAACCGCAATGACTACGGCTGACCACCAGTGGTTAGCGGAGCGGTTCTTTCCGCAAACTGTCATCGACAATATTATGTCAAAGCAAGTAACTACTGACGGCATTGTTACCGCTCCCGACGCTACTATCAATGTCAAACACGACGATAAACCCACAAACACCGATAACGGGAAAGTCAACGACAGCGGTAACGCAATCAGTATTAGTAACCCCGTCGAGGAAATTACCATTAAACCCGGCGATAAGGACGAACTGGGCAACAAAATCCTGATATACGATAAAGCTCAGGACATTAAAATCGTCGAAATCAGCGGCTTATCGTTCAAGGGCAGATTATTGTTCGTTACAGACCCGTCAAGGGTAGTCGTAAGACACACCTCAAAAAAGGACGCGGCGGGAGATTTTCTCTCCGTTTACCTTAACGATTACGACGGAATCGCGGCGATTAACGGCAACGGCTTCGCGGACGAGAACGGCGTCGGTAGCGGCGGTCAAATTCTCGGTTGGAGTATGGCTGACGGCAAAATGTGGGGTTCAAAGCTGCCCGGAGCCGCGTCCGCGGGATTCACAAAGGACAACGTGCTTGTCGTAGGCTCTATTGATAAGCCGGACAGCTATAATATCCGCGATATGGTACAATGGGGTCCCGCTCTGATTGCGAACGGTGATAAGCTCGTATCCGGAAGCGCGGGCTGGGGCTTGCACCCCCGAACCGCCATAGGTCAGACCTCGGACGGTACGGTTATACTGGCAACCGTTGACGGCAGACAACCGGAACATTCTATCGGAATCACGGTCGGGGAGTTGTCCGACATCTTGTACGACTACGGCTGCGTCAACGCTTCGCTGTGCGACGGCGGAAGCTCAACGGTTATGATGTACGACGGCGAGATAATCGGAAGTCCCTCAACTCCGATGAAAACTACCGGACGTCATCTTCCCAACGCTATTATCGTATTGAAAAAACAGTGAACAATATAAAAAGCAAAAAACGAGCAACTATCAGGGTTGCTCGTTTTGCTGTTGTTGCTACTTGTTATGTTGGTTCATATCGTAATCTACAACAGCAGATATTTGGTGTTATATATTGGCTGAAAAGTTTTGTCAAGGTTTTTTTGCTGTATATTTCTAAAATACTTGACAACACCGAGATTTGGTAGTAAAATAAAAAATATATTTAGCATTAAAGGAGAGAGTTCACGGAATGAACGAAGTAGTAATAGTAGAAGCGTGCCGTACCGCGGTCGGTACAATCGGCGGTACGCTAAAGGACGTCGCGCCGGAGGAATTGGCGCGAACAGTGGTTCAGGGTGTGCTTGACCGCAGTAAGATTGACCCTAAGGAAATAAACGAAGTTGTTTTGGGGCATTGCCGCCAAAGCTCGGACAACCCCAATATCGCGAGGATTGCCGCGCTTAGGTGCGGAATCCCGGAGGAAACTCCGGCGTTTACCGTTATGCGTCAGTGCGCGTCGGCGATGACGGCAGTTTCTCAGGGTGTTAACTCAATCAAAGTCGGCGAGAACGACGTAGTAATCGCGGGCGGCACGGAAAGTATGTCTACAGCTACGTTTTACATTCGCGGCGCGCGATTCGGACTTGGTACCGGTAACACTACTTTGGTTGACAGTCTTACCGAAGGTCAGTTCCAAAGTCAGCCGCAGGAGATTTACGGTACGTTTAATATGGGTATGGCTGGCGGAGAGTACATCGTTGACCGGTTCGGAATTACCCGCGAGGAAATGGATAAATTTTCGTTCCAAAGTCAGCAGCGAGCCGCCGCCGCGATTAAAGCGGGACGCTTTAAGGACGAAATTGTTCCGGTAATCATACCGCAGCGTAAGGGCGACCCGATTGTGTTCGACACTGACGAGTTTCCTCGCGAAACCTCGCTGGAGAAGCTTGGCAAGTTAAACGCCGCGTTCAAGAAAGACGGTACGGTTACCGCCGGTTCAAGTTCCGGACGTAATGATGGCGCGTCCGCGATGTTGATTATGAGCGCGGACAAGGCAAAAGAGCTTGGCTTTAAGCCGCTTGCCAGGTTCGTTTCTCACGCGGTGTGCGGAGTTGACCCCAAGATTATGGGAATCGGTCCGGTTCCGGCAACTCGTAAGGCTTTGGAACGCGCCGGTCTGACATTAGACCAAATAGAGCTTATTGAGGTTAACGAGGCGTTCGCGGCTCAGTCGGTCGCGGTCGTCAAGGAACTCGGAATCAACGAGGAAATCTGCAACGTAAACGGCGGAGCAATCGCGCTCGGACACCCCGTAGGCTCAAGCGGATGCCGCATTATGGTTACGCTCCTGCACGAGATGATTAGGCGCGGTAACCGTTATGGCTTGGCGACGCTGTGCATAGCGGGCGGTATGGGCGAAGCCACAATTATTGAAGTAGTGTAATGGGAGGTATGTCAAGATGGACGAGCAACAATTTATGGAACACATCCGGCGTATATCACAGGAACGCCAAAGAATCGGCGCAAGTATTCGCCGCATAATTGTTACTGAGCTACCGGAATCCGGCGATACTAATACAATTTATATGATTCTGCAAGACGAATCTGCCCCATGCTCAGACCCTTTAACCCGTGATGTCTACAAAATGTGGCATTTTTACCCGGAGGGAGATTGGAGTGACTGGGGTAATATTGAAGTGCGCAAAGATGACGATGACATAGATAGCGCATTTCAATACGCAGATGAATCCTTTGATGATGCTATCAACGACATTCTTTGATATTTTAGATAAGGGTTTGTCGCGGTTGCAGACACGACAAATTCAAAGCGGTGAATGATATCACAGTTCATTGTCGCCGTTAAGTCACAATGTCAAGACTTGCGGGCGGTATGGGCGAAGCCACAATTATTGAACGAATTTAACGGCAACCCTACGGCGAAACAAAAATTATAGTTAACAAATTTATGGAGGTAATATTAGTATGTCAAAACTGTTTGATTTAACAGGTAAGGGCGCGGTCGTGGTCGGCGGCGCGGGAGGACTTGGACAGGCGATTGCTCAGGGGCTTCTCGAAGCCGGAGCGAAAGTTCTGATTTCCAGCCGTAAAGAGGACGCGCTGAAGAAAGCTCAGGACGAGCTTAAAGCCGCGACCGGCAAGACCGCGGAGTACATCGCGGGCGACGCTACGAAAGAAGCGGACGTTGAGGCTCTCGTAGCCGGAGCGAAAGCGAAACTCGGAAATGTCACGATTCTGGTTAACGCTCAGGGCTTTAATAAAAAGCAGGATGCGTTGGACTTCGACATTGACACGTTCCGTCAAATGCTTGACGCGAACATCACCAGCTTTATGATTACGGCTAAACACTTTGGCAGATTGTTCAAAGAAACAGGCTACGGCAAGATTATCAATCTGTCGAGCGTTCGCGGCAAAATCGCGACTAAGGGAACGGGTAACGCGGGTTACTGCGCGACTAAGGGCGCGGTCGATATGCTGACGAAGCAGCTCGCGAGCGAGTTTGGTCCGTTCGG
This sequence comes from Oscillospiraceae bacterium, assembly GCA_031260745.1. Classification (GTDB taxonomy): domain Bacteria; phylum Bacillota; class Clostridia; order Oscillospirales; family Oscillospiraceae; genus JAISJH01. Next base: position 1,883 of record JAISKY010000236.1, on the reverse strand, counting down.
AGTTACGGTCAACGCAATCGGTCCGAACATTACGGCTACGCCGATGATGGTATCCGTATTTGAGAAACGTGCCGCCGAAGCCAACGTAAGTATTGAGCAGTACCTAAAACAACAGGGTGACGGCAATCCTATGCGTAAGATGGGCGCTCCGGAGGACATCGTAGGCACCGCGATTTTCCTCGCCGCTCCGGCAAGTGACTTTATGACCGGAAATATCCTGTATCCCGACGGCGGCTTAACCGCAATCGGCTAAACAACGTCCGTAATCGCCGCGGATAATAGTGTAGGGAAGGTATTAAAATACCTTCCCTAATATATTTATCGTAAACGTCCAATGCCGGACAGCTTATCGCGCCGCTCTATTTGAGCATTTCGGCAAGTCGCTCTCTTACCGCGTCGGCGGGGGCTTGACCTTTCGAGGCTTTCATTACCGCGCCGATTAGCGACTGCAACGCTTTTTGCTTACCATTTTTATAGTCCTCTACGGCGGCGGGGTTAGCGTCGATTGCCGACTTGCACAGAGCGGCTACGTCAACGCTTTCGGTGGATATACCCTCGGAGGTCATTACCGAGTCCGCGCTTTGCCCGGTTTCAAGCATTTTGGAAAACACACGCTTAGCCGCGTCGCGGCTAAGCTTACCCGAATCGGTTAAAGTGACAAGTTCGCTAAGTTGTTCGGAAGTAACGGGAACTTTCCATTCCTCGCGTGCGACCTCGGTGCTGATTAGCGCGAACAGTTGCGTCAAAATGAAACTCGCGGAGAGTTTAGCTCTGTTACCTCCCTCTTTGAGGGGGGACAAGGGGGGAGCAACCGTCGCGTCATAGTAGTCCGCGACCTTGCGATATTTCGCGAGTAACGCCGCGTCCGCCGCGCTTAGCGAGTATTGCTCCGTGTAGCGTTTAGCCCGAGCCTGCGGCATTTCCGGCAACGCGGAGCGCAGACGTTCAATGTCCGAGGTTGTAATCCGTACCGTAACAATATCAGGTTCGCGGAAGTAACGGTAGTCGTCGGAGTTCTCCTTGCTTCGCATAGAGCTTGTTTCGCCCGACGCGGCGTTGAAACTGCGGGTTTCCTGTACGACTTTGCCGCCGTTTTCCAATAGTTCAATCTGTCGCGCGACTTCAAACTCTATCGCCTGACGCACGGACACGAACGAGTTGAGGTTCTTGACCTCGGCGCGAGTTCCGAGTTTCTCCTCGCCCTCCGGACGTATGGACACGTTCACGCCGCAGCGCATAGAGCCTTCCTGCATACGGCAGTCGGAAACTCCGGCGGTACGCATTATGCCCTGAAGTTGTTCCATATACTCAACCGCTTCGTCCGCGGAGCGTAAATCAGGTTCGCTGACAAGTTCCATAAGCGGAACTCCGCCGCGGTTGTAATCCACCAGAGTTTTGCCGCGTTCGTGTACCAGTTTACCCGCGTCCTCCTCTAGGTGAATATGGTTCAGCCGGATAACGTGACCGCTCGTAAGCGTAACGCTCCCGCCCATACACAGCGGACGGTGAAACTGCGAGGTCTGGAACGCTTTTGGCAAATCGGGGTAAAAATAGTGCTTGCGGTCCATATACGACACGGGAGTAATCTCACAGCCGAGCGAAAGCCCGGCGGTTACGGTAAACTCCACCGCCTGTCGGTTCAGCGACGGCAACACTCCGGGGTGTCCTAAACATACGGGGCAGACGTTGGTATTCGGCTCGCCGCCGAACTTAGTTCCGCATGAGCAAAACACTTTGCTTTTCGTTGAAAGCTCGATATGTGTTTCAAGCCCGATTACGGTTTCCCACTTCATAATTGCACCCCCGTTTTCAGCCTGCTAAGGTACTTGAACTCCGTAGCTTTCTCGAACGCCTTAGCCGCGCCTAAAAGCATACTCTCCGTG
>JAISKY010000229.1 GCA_031260745.1 Oscillospiraceae bacterium | reverse complement strand
TAGGAACGCGTCAAAACTACCCGGTTCTGAACTGCCGCTATTTTCCACGCAGGACCGGCGCCAACGGCGGCTTACGAATTTGCGATTGCGTAACGCCTCGTCGCTGATTTGACCGTTCTTAGCGCAACAGCAAGTTTCGGATTCGCCGGGCTCGGGTTGAGCTTTAGTCAAAGCGACAATCCTGTCGGGCATAACTACAAAATCACCGTGGAATCCGCAGCGCGGGTGGTCGCACGTGGAGTGCGACAGGTCGCTCAACTTGACAATGCGGTCAGTTTGAGTTTCAATCGCGCTCATAACCTCCGGTAGCGTGATTCTGTCCTTATTACGCGGAGCGTTCGGGTAGCGTCCGAAGTACGAAATCGGTTGGTAATGCACTCCGCGAACAGCCGGACTGTGTTCAAATCCGAATTTCAGAATAGCTCCGATTTGGTCGTCGTTAACGCCCGGAACTATTGTCGGTACGAGCGTCACGCCTAAGTTAGCCTTGTCGCAAGCGTCAATCGCGGCAAGTTTCTCGTCAAACATCGGACGCCCGCGAAGCGCGCTGTACACGTCGTCGGTTAAACCGTCGAACTGCATAAATACGAAACTAAGTCCGGCGTCGGCGAGTTTTTTCGTAAAGTCAGGCTCTTTGCCAAGCCTGATTCCGGTGGAGTTAAGTTGAATATTTTCGCACCCCGCGCGTTTAGCGGCGGCGACTATTTCCGGAAGGTCGTCAAGTACGGTAGGTTCTCCGCCTGACAGTTGCAGAAAAGTACGGCCGTCGTCAACGAGTTTGCGGAACACATTGTACCACTCGGCGGGAGCGCGCTCCTTAGCGGCGGGTTTACCCGCGTCGGCAAAGCATACGGGGCAGTTCAAATTACAGCGATTGGTTAGCTCCACGAGTACACAGCACGTAGACTGAAGGTGACGCTCGCATAATCCGCAGTCGTCGGGGCAAGGCGGAACGGAACTCTCACTTGGAGCTTTGTAATAGGGTAACTCCGAGCCGCGCCAAACCACCGCGGAGAATTTGCCGTGTTCCGGACAGATTTTACGCAGTCTGTACGAGCCGTCAATCAAAACAAGTTTTGCCGGAACGCGTTTATTGCATTCGGGGCATACGGAATATGTTTTCATACTCTCAGATTAACATATTTTCGTGGTTAAGTCAAGCAAAAATAACTTGACAATACTAATTACGTATGTTAAACTATAAACGTATTGGCTATTGGATTTTGTCAATATAGAAAGGCGAGTATATTCACCTTTCTAAAATGTTTCAGCTATAATACAAGTTTATTTTTGGAGGTTCCCTATGAACGAATATGTTATAATGAGTGACTCGTGCTGTGATTTACCGTATGAACTGGCACAGCGTATATCGCTTATTACCGTACCGCTTGGCGCGACCATTGACGGCGATACTTACGAGGCGAATCTCGACGGGAAAGCATTGACATTAGAGCGTTTTTACGAGTTGTTGGCGGTTAGCTCGTCCGCAAGTACCTCGGCGGTTAGCTCCGGTTTATTTGCCGAGTATATGGAACGGGAACTGTCGGCGGGCAAAGACATCCTTTATCTCGCGTTTTCGTCCGGGCTTAGCGCGACGTATGACAACGCCGGAATCGCGGCGGGGGAACTTAGAGCTAAATATCCGGAGCGTAAGATTTACATTGTAGATACGATGTGCGCGTCAATGGGCGAGGGGTTGCTGGTGTACCTCGCGGCTCAGGAGAAAGAGAAAGGCGCAAGTATTGAGGAACTCCGTGATTTCGCTGAGGGTATCAAGCATAACATTTGCCATTGGTTTTTCGTGGACGAACTTGGCTACCTCAAACGCGGCGGACGAATTAGCAAATCTACGGCTTTTGTAGGTTCGCTGCTGAATATCAAGCCGATACTTTTGGTAGACGAATCGGGTCATCTCGCTCCGCACAGTAAGGCAAGGGGCGTTAAGAACGTGATTAAGTCAATGGTGGAGCACATGGGTGAAACAATCCGCGACGCGGCGGGTCAAACGGTTATGATAAGCCACGCGGACGCGTTTGACCGCGCGAAAGACCTTGCGGAAACCATTAAACAGAAATTTCCTAACATTAAAGATATTATCATTAATCATATCGGACCTACAATCGGTTGTCACACCGGACCGGGCTGTATCGCCCTGTTCTTCAAAGGCGTAATGCCCACCGGCTAACAGGTAAGAGTTAACAGTGAACAATTACGGGGTTGGACGAGGGTTACGCTCTGCGGAGGACGAAAGCTAATAAATAGTTAAAACGCTCGCCGCCCTCAACGGCGGCGGGTGATTTTCAGCTAAGTAACGACGGAATAACGAGGTAACGCGAATGACGCGTTTAGTCCTAATCAGACACGGACAGCCGGATTACAGTTTCGTGACGGAACGGAAGTTCATCGGTCGCGGACTTGATTTCGGACAATTGACCGATGCGGGTGTCGAACAGGCTAACGCTGTTTCGAGCGACCCGCGGTTAAGCAGCGCGGAGTTTATCGTCGCTTCTCCGTACACGAGGGCGTTGCAGACTGCGGCGATTATCTCCAAAAATACGGGGCTTGAGATTAAAATCGAGACCGACCTCCACGAGTGGTCGCCGGATACGACTCAACAGTATTCCGGAAGTGAGTATGTAGATAGCTCGTTTGCTGAATGTATGGCGTTCAAGGGCGAACGCAGTCCGGACGCTAAGTACAACTGGGAAAGTCTGTCCTCCGTAGCGAAACGCGCAATCGAGTGCCTGTACAAATATGAAAACTCGAAGAAGATAATAGTCATCGCTCACGGAATGGTAATGCGCCAATTCGTTTACGCCGAATACATACCGTACTGTGGAATACTCGAAACCGATTTCGACCGCGATTTCAAGTGGGGCGGTTTCGTAGAGGCTCCGTGAAGCGCCGACTATTTGAAAAGGCAAAATAAGTCGCAAGGGAGCGTTGGAAAATGAGCGCGGCTCAAAATATTTACGATAACCCGGTGTTTTTCGACGGATACAGGAAACTCCGCGAAAATCCCGATAGCGCGAACATACTACTGGAAAAACCCGCGCTTTTTGAGCTGTCGCCGGATTTAACCGGAAAGATAGTTCTCGATTTAGGTTGCGGTTACGGTAAAAACTGCGCGGAGTTTTACAGGCGCGGAGCGAAATCGGTCGTCGGCGTTGACATATCCGAGAAAATGCTTGAAGTCGCCAAATCCGAAAACCACGGCATACGTTTTGAGCGGTTGGATATGAATGACCTTTCGGCGCTGAAAGGCAAATTCGACGTTATTTTCAGTTCGCTTGCCGCGCATTATATTGAGGATTTTGATAAATTCGCGGAGGCTGTAAGCGGTTCGCTGAACTCCGGAGGTTATTTTATCTTTTCGCAGGAACACCCTCTGACTACCGCGCCGGTCAAAGGCGCGTCGTGGGCAAAGGACGCGGACGGCAACGCCGACCATTATATTCTGACCGATTACGGCAATACCGGCGAGCGTAATACAAGTTGGATAGTCGATAGCGTTATAAAATATCACAGGACATTTTCGGAAATATTAAACGCGCTGATAAACGCGGGATTAGCAATTGAAAAGCTGATAGAACCGATACCGTCTCGGGAAATAATCAGCCGCTTACCGGGATATGCCAAAGATTTGCATAAACCTAGCTTTCTGCTCGCGCGGGCGCGTAAATACTAATGTTAAAAAAAACATTTCGGAGGAATATACAATGACAAACATTGAAGGCAACATTTACGACATACAAAAGTTTTCGGTTCACGACGGACCGGGAATCAGAACGGACGTGTACTTAAAAGGGTGTCCGCTGACGTGCGTTTGGTGTCACAGCCCGGAGTCGCAGAGCTTTGAGCCTGACCTCGCGTGGATGGAAATCAAATGTATCGGTACGGAGCTTTGCGGACTGTGCCTGGAGGCGTGCAAATTCGGCGCGCTGTCGAAAGGCGAAGTCACGAAAAACCTGAAAGACGAGGACATAATTTATCCGGTCGTTGACCGAGAGAAATGCACCGTATGTTTGGAGTGCGCGAAAGTCTGTCCGAGCAAGGGTTTGTATAACACTCAAAGGCACGTCACCGTTGAGGAGTGTATGAAAACAATCCGTCAGGATAAGCGTTACTACGAGAAATCAGGCGGCGGCGTGACAATTTCCGGCGGCGAACCTATGAGTCAGTTTGAGTTCTGCAAGGCATTGGCAAAAGCGTGTAAGGACGAGGGCTTTACGGTCGCGCTGGACACGACCGGATTCGCTCCGACGGAGCATTATCTGGAGATTTTACCGTATGTGGATTTGTTCCTGTACGACTTGAAACATATGGATTCGGAGCGCAGTAAAAAGCTCGTCGGAGTTCCCAACGAGAAAATCAAGGAAAACGCGCTCGCGTTAGCGAAAGCGGGAGCGAGATTCCAGATTCGCTATCCGATTATTCCTAAGCTCAACGACAGTTTAGAGAACCGCAAGGCAACGGCGGAGTTCTGCGTACAGATTAAGGACGCGATTGACGTAATACAGCTTTTGCCGTTCCACAAAATGGGTCAGACTAAGTATCAGCGTTTAGGCAAGACGTACCGTATGAACGTAAGCCCTCCGCCCCAGGAATTTATGCAGGAAACGCTGGAGTTGTTCCAAAGTTACGGCTTACCCGCGCAAATAGGGTAAAAAACAAATAGGCTTTTAATACGCGATTTTGGGTCGGATATTTGGATTACCGTAAAACAGGAAAAAAATAGCGGTATTTGATGCGGAGCGTAATTCGCTCCGTACGTAGGGGCGGGCTGTTGCCCGCCCGTTTAGCGTGAGGTAAAAATAATGATAGAAATTGCGCGGCGCGGCATCGTAAAGGCGTTCGAGATTAATGTACAAAGAGCAGTTTGAAGCGTGGTACGGAAGTAGCACAAACGGCTACTTTGTTATCGGTATGCCGGTTGAGGCTTTGCTGAGCATCGGAGTACCAAGTCAGCGAATTATTATAAACAAAAGTAAGATTGTGTCAGTGATGAACGAACACAATCTAAGTTCGGATATTATGCTAAAATTGCCGGAAGTGGTTAATAATCCTGTTATGATACTTGAATCCAGAACGCAAAAAGACAGTTTTGTGCTGTATGGCGAACTATATGACGAGCTTGGCAGAGCGATTATGGTTTCACTGAGAACAAATTTGTACGAGAGCAGTTTACGGGAACTGTTTAATAAGATTACAAGCGTATATGTTAAAGATAACACGCAAAGATTTATAAGCAATAGTAAGCTCATATATACGGACAAAAAGAGAATTACCGTATGGCTCCAAAACCTAGGGCTCCAATTGCCGTCGGGGGAAACCATAAAGTAATTCCTATAGTTCTTATAGCACAATCAATAACGATTGTCAATAGTAAATTGGAGAAAATAATGATAGAGATTGCGCTGCACGACGTCGTAAAGGCGTTTGAGAAAGATAAAAACATACTTGACGGAGTAACGTTCGAGGTTAACAGCGGTGAGCGCGTCGGACTGCT
>JAISKY010000197.1 GCA_031260745.1 Oscillospiraceae bacterium | reverse complement strand
AATCAGTATAATCGGCATCCACGTGGTAGACGGTATCGGTCCCAGAACTTTTATAAGCGGCGAAACCCAATAGCGGAACGCGCCGCTCCAACCCGCTCCGATTCCCGTTATCAAACCCGCCGCGACTCCGACGACATATCCGGTGAACAGAAGTATCAGCGAGTTTTTAGTACAGTCAAGCAACATCGCTCGGTCGTCAACAATCGCGCTGAGTACGCGGTCAACCCACGGAAAATACGGTAGCGGCAACGACCCTGTCTTTAGCGTAGCGTGGTCGTACACAATAAACAACAAAGTCACAACACAGTACAGCGGAGATTTAGACAAGAGTTTTTCGTAAATCTTCTCGTTGAACAGAGATACGATGAAGTACGCAATCAACGCGACGCCGAATACCGCCGCAAGCGCCGTCAAAGTATCGGTTATGGGAAACGCGAGCGGATTCGCGGCGTACTTTTCAAAGTTCGGTACAAGTTTGTACTGCGCGATTAAAAGCGCGATAAATAAAATCGGCAGAACCGTTACGGCTCTGTCGAATCCGTGCCTAAGTTTTGACTTAGGCGCGGATTCGATTTTGTGTAAGCTCCATACTGTCATATTGAACCTGCTTACTCAATGTTCAAAGGCTGCCAAATTTGAGCCTTAACTTGTTCTACGTCAATATCGGCTGAGAGAACGCCCAAATCTTTGTACTCGTCAACGCTGTCGTACAGCGATTTTTCCGTAATATCCTGCGAAAGTCCGTAGGTGTACAGCGTCAGCAAATCGACAGCGTAGTCAACTGTTCCGCTGATATGACCGCCGTCAAGCAGAATCTGAGCCGCTTCGCGTTTATTCGCTTCGCTCTCCTGAATCCATTTCGCGGCGTTGTAGACGGCGCGGCTGATTTTCTCGCTTGTTATCGGGTTCTCTTTGAGGAACGCGCCGGAGATTCCCATTACGCAGCAAGCCTCGCCTTTGAAGTCGTCGTCAAGCGTAAGACTGCGGATGCGTTTGACGTCGCCGTCCTGAACCCACTTTTCCGCAAGCTGGTCGGAAACGATTAAAATGTCCGCTTCGCCGCGCTGAAGTACAAGCAGTCCCTGGTCTGCGGGGAAATCCGCCCATTTGAACTGGTCGGCGGTGAATCCGTCGTGAGCGACCATACGATAACCTATGTTGTGGTATACTCCGCCGATTCCGCCGCTAATCGCGACGTTGCCGCCGACGGCGTCGGAGAATCCGGCGGTAGCGCTGTCGGCAAGTACGACCGCGCTCGCGCAACCCGTATGAAGTCCGACCGTGAATACAATGTCAACGCCGTTAGTTACGGGTTTCAGCCAACCGGCAATCATTCCCGCGGAGGTGTCAATCTTCCCTCCGGCGATTGCGTCGCGAGCGGAATCGGACTTAGTTAACGCGGTTTCTAAACCCTCGGCGGCGAAGAAACCTTTTTCCTGAGCAATCGGAATAGCCGCCTGGCAAAGTCCGCCGTCATAGCCGATTTTGATTGTGCGGTTCGCCGCGGGTTCTCCGGAGTTGTCGCTTGAGTTTGACGCCGTACCGCCGCCGTTATTGGCGGGAGTTCCCGGAGTCGCCGTAGGCGTAGTGGTTGCGGCGCCGGAGCAGCTTGCGAATGTCAGCGCGATAAGCGCGCAGATTATAGCAGCCGAAATAATACGTTTCATTTGATTAATCCTCCAATTAAAATTAGTCAGATAGTTTTTTAATATAAGATAAGGCATTGCCCGGTCTTACAGAGATTTGAACGCGCCGCCCTCTTATCAGTTTTTTTAGGGCAAGCGTATGTGTTTACTCAGTCTGTCGCGATACGAGGTGTTTTTGAATAATAGGTAGGCGCGCCGCGCGTGGTCTTTCAATAAATACATTCGCTATTATTCACCTCCATAATTTGTGGTCAGTGAGTTAACAATTGTTGTCAGTAGCTGTAAAGTACGGTTGACAAATAACGCTCACCGGTATCGGGAAGTAAAGCGACGACCAGCTTTCCCTCGTTCTCCGGACGTTTCGCGACCGCGATAGCGGCGAACGCGGCGGCTCCGCTGCTGATTCCAACAAGCAAACCCTCAAAACGTCCAAGTTCACGCGAGGTTTCAATCGCTTCATCGGAACGCACTTTGAAAATTTCGTCAACAACCTTGGAGTCGTAAACTTTCGGTACGAAGCCCGCGCCGATTCCCTGAATCTTATGCGTACCGGGCGCTCCGCCCGACAAAACAGGCGATTCAAACGGCTCAACCGCGACAATCGCGACGTCCGGATTTTTTGCCTTCAGGTTTGCGCCGACTCCGCTGACCGTACCGCCCGTACCTACGCCCGCGACGAAAATGTCAACTTTGCCGTCGGTGTCGTTCCAGACTTCTTCGGCGGTGGTCTTATGGTGGATTGCGGGGTTAGAGGGATTCTCGAACTGTTGCAGTATAAGGCTGTTCGGGATTTCAGCGTTAAGTTCCTCGGCTCTACGAACCGCGCCTTTCATACCGTCCGCGCCGGGGGTAAGTATGACGCTCGCGCCCAAAGCCTTAACAAGGTTGCGGCGTTCAACGCTCATCGTTTCCGGCATCGTGAGGATTACGTTGTAACCTCTGGACGCCGCGACGAACGCTACTCCGATTCCCGTATTGCCCGACGTCGGCTCAATAAGCGTCGCGCCGGGTTTCAGTCTGCCGCTTTGCTCCGCGTCAAGCACCATCGAGTACGCGATACGGTCTTTAACGCTGCCCAGCGGATTGAAATACTCAAGTTTGAAAAGCACGTTGGCGATTTGAGCGTTTTTGACCTCAAGATAGCGCGACGGCTTCAGTAGCGGCGTACCGCCGATTAAGTCTGTAAGTGATTCGGCAAATTTCATTTTCAATACCTCCGGATATAATTTAGTTAGATTCCCGCGGATTGACCGCCGACGACGACTCCGCTTTCGATTTCGAGTAGTTTATCGCTCCACGACGCCGCCCATTCCTGTAATTCTTTCAATTCCAGCGGAACAGGAGTTTTGCTCTCGGTATGGTTCGCGATACGGTTGGCAAGCTCCGTATAGACTTTCGCCTGTTCGCTGTCCGGAGCCGCTTCAATAACCGTTTTACCTTTAAGCTCCGACTGCGTAACCGTAATTGAGCGCGGAATATACTGCATTACGTGAGTTTGAGTTCTCTCCACGAAGTCGTCAACAATATCACGGGCATAGCCCGCATTCATTGAGTTCGCGATTACTCCTCCGAGCAACGCTCCGCCGGAGTTTGAATACTTCTTAATGCCCTTGAACAGGTTGTTAGACGCGTAAATGCTCATAAAGTCGCCGCTTGTCACGGTGAACACGTGTTGAGCTATACCCTCGCGAATCGGCACAGCGAACCCTCCGCAAACTACGTCGCCCAGTACGTCGTAGATAACGACGTCAAGGTCAAGTTCCTCGAACATACGCTGTTGTTTGAAAAGCTCAACCGCGGTGATTATTCCGCGTCCCGCGCAACCTACGCCCGGAGCGGGACCTCCGGCCTCTACGCAGTAAATACCGTTGAAACCGTCAAAAACGACCTCGCTGGCTTTTACCTGACCCTTCTCGCGAAGCGTGTCAAGCACCGTCGGAATGTAACTGCCGCCTCTAAGCGTATTAGTGCTGTCGGCTTTCGGGTCACAACCGAACTGCATAACCTTATAGCCTTGTTTAGACAGCGCGGCGGACAAATTGGAGGTCGTAGTAGATTTTCCAATGCCGCCTTTGCCGTAAATAGCGATTTGTTTGATTTTTTTTGCCATAAATGTATACCTCTCCGATAATTCATACCTAATTACTATGTTTTATATGCAGAAATTATAGCACATACCTCCGCAATTGTCAAGAGTTTTTTTGATTTTTTTTACCCTAGCGCTCCTATGCTCGAATCCGTACGAGAAATACGCGTCGCCCTACCCCGCGATGCGTTTTTACGCGGCAACGCGCTATCGTTGAGACGCCGCCGGATATAACTTAAAAAAACGAAAAAGGGCAAACCTACTGGTTTGCCCCTACGCAATTATTTCTAGTTATTCGGGTCCTCGTCGAAATCCGTTTCCTCGTCGTCGAAATCGTCGTTTGCGGAATTGAACGCCTGTTGCACAGCGTTGTGTACTATATCGGAAAAGTTATTCCCGAACGGAAATCCTCCGTTGTTATTGGACTGTCTGCCGCGCTTGCTATTTTTCGGCGGTTTCGCAGAGCGCGGAGGTTCCGGCGCGTAATTGTTGACTACCTTTGGCGCTGAGTTACCGAAAAAATGCTGCAACGCCCCATTGCCGAACGGACCTCCGATAAGAACAGTTTCCAAATCTACGTCAAAGTCCTGAATCCCGTCCATAAACGCCTTGAACGCTTTAATATTCCACGGTTCCTCGTTGCGGGTCGGACTTATGTCGTCGTACATACGCTCTAAAAGCTCAATCATACGCTGATTGGTAGTTTCGCGAGCCAATACGACTTGTTGCATACCCATAACGCTCTCGTTATTCTCGGACGCTATTCTCCAGCTGTCGCAGAAACGCTCTAAGTACGCGGTGTCGTTAATGATTTTGTCAATGCGGGAGAGAATCTCTGCCACAGTGACCTGTACGTTTTTGCCGGATTGCTCGGAACCGGCGTTGTTGTTTATGTTGTTTTCCACTGATTTATCCTCCGAATTTGTTATGCGTACGTTGTCGTACACCTCAACCGGCGAACGCGTCAGGCATATTCGGTTGTCGGATATGAATCGCGCCCTGCCGTGCTTTACAAGACCTTTTGCGCGTTTGGTATAGGTCGGCTCATATTCGTTACCAAATTCGTCAACAACAATAATGTTTTTTGTAATGGGTATCAAATCCCCCTTGCTGTATTAAGTTTTCGGTACGGCAAACGCTCCGTTTTTTGCGATGGGTGACTCCCCTACCGTTTGCGCGTTTAGTATATCACAATAGTTAACGCTTGTCAAGCGGTAATAAAATATTGTAAAAGCAAAAAAACCCTTGACAACCTCCGGTGGGGTTCGGTATAATGTCTCGTAGGGGTTCGGTATACCGAACCCCTACGTGTAATAAAATATTGCAAAAGTAAAAAAACTCTTGACAAGCCGATAAAAAGTTTGTATAATAAAAAAGTTGTAAATGTAATTGTAAGGAGGTAAACATACGGCTATGAAAAACGGAATCCACCCCAAGTATTATAACACCACGATTTCCTGCGCGTGCGGCGAGGTAATCAGCACAGGTTCAACAAAAGAAAACATCAGGGTAGAGATTTGCTCTAAGTGCCATCCGTTCTTTACGGGTAAGCAAAAGCTCGTGGACGCGGGCGGACGCGTTGACAGGTTCAACAAGCGTTTCGGTCTGGCCGCGACAAAGTAAAATCGTTCTCCCTGACCGCAATAATTACAGGAGAACAATTTGGAAAAAGCAATACTGGTCGGACTGAACTCTGACGCGCTCCCGGTTGACGAGTGCGCGGACGAGCGCAGTCTAGCGGAACTTGCCGCCCTGCTGGAAACGGCAGGCGGCGTTAGCGCGGACACAATGTTACAGAAGCGCGATAAGCCCGAACCCGGTACGTTTATCGGTACGGGTAAGGTTGAGGAACTTAAATCGAAGTTGAACGAGAACGACTGCTCGCTTGCGCTGTTCGACAACGCGCTAAGCCCGGCTCAACAACGTAATCTTGAGGAAAAACTAGGCGTGAGAGTTATGGACCGCGCCGGGATTATTCTTGACATATTCGCTCAGCGCGCTCAAACTAAAGAGGGGCGGTTACAAGTAGAGCTTGCTCAATACCGTTATCTGCTCCCCAGACTTACGGGAATGTGGTCACACCTTGTGCGACAGACCGCCAGCGGCGGGTCGCGTATCGGTACTCGCGGACCGGGTGAAACTCAACTTGAAACCGACCGCCGTCACATCAGAGCCAAAATAACGAAACTGGAGCAAGAGCTTGAAAAAGTTCGCGGAGTTCGTACTACGCAACGCCGTTTACGCAGTAAGAACGAAAAGAAAACCATCGCTCTGGTCGGATATACCAACGCGGGAAAATCGACGTTGCTGAACGCGATGACAGGCGCGGGGATTCAGGCAAAAGACCGGCTGTTCGATACGCTTGATACCACTACGCGGCGGCTAAGGTTGCCCGGCGGCGACGAGGTTCTGTTGTCAGACACCGTCGGATTTATTCGCAAACTTCCCCATCAGCTTATTGCGGCGTTCAAGGCTACGCTGGAGGAACTGACGTTTGCGGACGTTATTTTGCACGTTATTGACGTATCGCACGAGGATTGGCAAGCTCAGGCTGAAATCTGCGGCAAGCTGATTACGGAGCTTGGCGCGGGTGATACTCCGCGAATTGACGCGTACAACAAGTGCGACCTTGCTCCGGACTCCGTTCCGCGCGGTAAACCCGACAGCGTTTGCGTGTCGGCGAAAACCGGAGAAGGACTTGACAATTTGCTTACGCAAATTGAAATTCACAATAATAAGTTATAATTTGTATGTTTGTTGCAGAATCTGAAATAAAAGTTAAACGCTCACGCTTTCTTGCCCGCATATATCGCTGTTCGACCGAAGCCGAAGCGTACGCGATTATGCTAGCGGTGAAGCGTGAGCTTCGCGGAGCGTCGCACTGGGTCTATGCCTACGTGCTCAGCGGTGTTATGCGCTCCGGCGACAACGGTGAGCCGCCCGGAACCGCCGGACTTCCGGTACTTAATGTTCTGCGCTCCGCCGGACTTAGCGGAGTGGTTTGCATTGTTACGCGATGGTTCGGAGGTACGAAACTCGGAGTCGCCGGACTTCGAGCCGCCTACAAAGCCTCCGCAATCGCCGCCGCTGAAGCGGCAATTGAAAAACTAAAAAGCGAAAACCTCACCGACAAATAATCTTTCGAGGTTAGTCTTTCGCTCAAAACGCTCGGATTGTCTGTATTATAACGCGTCCGCGCCATTTAGTCAATAACCGCTCCGTTGAGCTTATCGCAACGGAACGGTTAAAACTTTATTAAGTACAAAGTATTCGCGTCGTCAACACTTTTGTTGCGTTTTTCGGAAAATAACACACCATTCTGTTGCTTTGTCGGAGCAGTTTATTTGACTGTAAATCAGAATGGAATTTTCGTTAACAAAAAATTTTCAAATTTTCCGATAAAAATTTTGGTATAATTACAAAAAGTATGTACAAACGACTATAAGTGTGGTATAATGCGATATATCAATTTAATCTAATTTTAATTTAAGCGTTGTTGTCTTTTAAGTTTTATACGCTATACTCTGCGTATATAAGCTAATACGCGTATTTAGCGTAGCGGCAACAATCGGTTAAATAAGAAGGTACTTATGGATATTTTTGTCTACGTAAACTATGTGATTTCAATTATTTTTATTGTGTGTTACTCGTACCAAGCCATTTTGTTTGTATTTGTATCGCTGGTGCGGCGAGCAAAACCGTTACCGGACGCGCCCTACCGTCGCTACGCGGTGCTTGTTTGCGCCCGCAACGAATCCGCTGTGGTTCGTAACCTGATTGAAAGTATTCAAGCTCAGAACTATCCTCAAGAGCTTATAGACACATACGTTGTCGCGGATAACTGTACGGACAATACCGCCGAAACCGCTCGCGCGGCCGGAGCTATCGTCTTTGAACGTGACAATACCTCCGCGAAAGGCAAAGGTCACGCTTTGACGTTCCTGTTGAATGCAATCACCGAAACTCACCCCGACTGGCCGTACGACGGATATTTTATCATCGACGCCGATAATTTGCTTGACGAGAACTATATTCGCGAGATGAACAAAGCGTTTACGGGCAAATATCGAATACTTACAAGCTATAGGAATTCCAAGAACTACGGCGACAACTGGATTTCCGCGGGACATTCTCTGTGGTATCTTCGCGAAGCGCGATACCTTAATGACGCGAGATTTACCTTGCGCTCAAGCTGCGCGGTTTCCGGCACCGGATTCCTCGTACACCGCGACGTGTTCCGTGATAACGGCGGCTGGACTTGTCATCTTCTGACTGAGGATATTGAGTTCACCGTTTCGGAGATTCTAAAAGGCGAAACCATCGGCTATTGCCGTACCGCGATACTTTATGACGAGCAACCCATTAAGTTTGAACAATCCTGGCACCAACGTATGCGCTGGACAAAAGGCTCTATGCAGGTTCTGGCAAAATACGGAACTGGTTTATTTACTGGCTTCTTCAAAAAGGGCAGATTTTCCTGTTTCGATATGCTGATGAATCTTTTCCCGGTGGCGTTACTCTCCTGTATTTGTTTAGTGTCTAATACCATCGGCATAATCTGCGGTATAGCCGAGGGCGACGGACTTGTAATCGTGCTGTTTTCGTTGGGTGAGCTTGCGATGAATTGTTATTTTACGTGTTTTGCGATGGGGCTAATCACCTGTGTGACCGAGTGGCGGCAAATCCACTGCGGAGTATTGAAAAAAATCTTTCATACGCTTACGTTTCCGCTGTATATGCTTACGTTCATTCCGATTTTCCTGACGGCATTGGTAAAAAAAGACGTAACGTGGGTACCGATTGCCCATACGCGCTCGAAACGCCTAAAAGACGTGCGAACGGTGTGACGCGTCAGAATGTCCAAATATGTAAAAATACGCTGCCATTATAGCAGCGTATTTTTACATATTTGGGCGCGGCGTCACGCCGCTTTTCGTTCTATATGGGCGCGGCGTCACGTTGGCGTTCAGCGAACCTGGCGGCTTGCTTACGCTCGTATTGGACGATTTTGTCAATCGCCGGCTTTATATCGCCCAGTAACTCAAACGCGGTTATGCCGTTATTGTTAAGTTCGCGAACCAT
>JAISKY010000089.1 GCA_031260745.1 Oscillospiraceae bacterium | reverse complement strand
CCAGGAACGCGAGGTTTTCCGTAGTGCCGGGCATTGAGCCGCCTACGCCCATAATGAACTGAATGTGCGGGGGCTTGGGAATACCGTGCTTCTCTACGTAGTACATTACGCTGTCGATGTGTCCCGTGTCGAATACTTCAAACTCCGGCTTAATGTCGTGAGTAACGACTTCCTGGCTTAGCAGGTTAAGGAAACGAGGGCTGTTTTCGAAGATATAGCTGTTCGCCCAGTTGATTGTATTGGGGTCAAACGAACACATTTCGGGCTTTAACGCGCCGAGGTGCTGTAAACGCTTGAAGTCCTCGTACTCGCCGCCGGAGGTCGTCAGGTTGATGATAATATCAAGCCCGGCTTTCTTCATAGCCTCGCGCGTACGCTCTACCGCTTCGGTAAACGCCTGAAGGCTCATCGACTTATAGCCGATTTGCAGAGCGCCGTCAACTTCTTTGTTCTCGCGGACGTGGATATGAGCGACGGACGCTCCCGCTTTTGCGACCGCGACGATTTGTTCCGCAAGTTCCTCGGCGGTGTACGGCACTGTCGGAGCTTGCTCCTTCTTTGTTCCCGCGCCGCACAGGCAGCACTGGATAATAATCTTGTTTGTCTTTGACATTGGAATTTTCCTTTTTTATGGTTAATTATTAATCAACTTTCGTCTGGCGTCCCGCCCCGCGGGGCGATAATTGTTCACTGTTCACCGTTAACTGTTAACTGAATTAGACAGGGTCGTCCATAAACTTTTTCGCGAGCTTAAAGACCTCAAAAAGCTGTTTATCGCGCTTCGCCATTAACGCCTGTTTGTCAACTCCGGCGTAATCGTAAAAACCCTTACCGGACTTGAAGCCAAGCTCGCCGGCTTCAACGTGAGCGGCAAGGCTCGTAGGCATATCAACGGGTTCGGGCGGAACGTAGCTTTTATTCTTGTAGTTGTTCGCGGTCATATCAAGTCCGCCGAAATCTGCGCGCTTGCACAAACCAAGCACTACCGCGCGAGGAATAAAGCTCGCCTTGACCGCCTTGTCGATGTCCTCCGGTGAGCAATAGCCGTTGTCAAGCAAATAGAACAGCTCGGTATTCAGGCACATCTGCATACGATTCGCGATGTAGCCGCGAATGAACTTCTTCATAAGCACGGCGGTTTTACCGCACTTTTCAAGCAGAGCGACCGTAATGTCCGCGTACGCTTCCGGAGCTTGCTCCGCCTTAACGACCTCAACCAACGGAATCAACTGCGGAGGAGCGTACCAGTGAGCGATTACCGCCTGTTTAAGACGGCGCTCGGGGATAAGCTCAAAGACGTTCAATCCGGACGTGTTACTTGCGATTATCGCGTCGTCGCCGACACAAGCGTCAAGTTTTTTGAATAAGTCCAGTTTCGCGTCTTTGTTTTCCACGATTGTTTCCTGAATGAAATCCGCGCCTTTAACGGCGTCCTCCACGGTAAGCGCGAAGCTGACGCGGCTGAATACAGTTTCAACCTGATTTGCCGGGAGCAAGTCCTCCTCCGAGAACGTCACGAGGCTTTTGTGCAAAGTTTCCTTAGCTTTCTCGCGGGTTTCCTCCGAGCGTGTCCACATCGTTACATCATATCCGCCCATAGCGAACATTTGAGCGATACCGGGACCCATAGTTCCGGCTCCGAGTACCGCTATCTTTTTAATATCCGTCAGTGTTTTCATTTTATCTCCCAAAATTAGATGATTAGTAATAAGTGACGAGTGATAAGTTTGCGGCTTTTGCAAACAAATCACTAATCACTTATCATTTATCACTGAGTATTATTTGAACGAGCCGGGTTCCCACGCGACAAGGCGTACGAAACCTCCGTCCGCCATCTCACAGCGGAACGGGAACGCCGCGATAATCAAGCGTTTTCCGGTACATTCGTCGATATTACCGCCCGCGTTTTCTACGGTACAAACTCCGTGCTGCATAAACAGGCGATGACAAGGCTCGTAGTCGTGGAACTTGTCCGCGGCGTCGGTTCCGGTCGCGTCTTTGTACGCGGTGTCAAGCCACGGCATTTGCTCTTTCAGCGGATAGTGCCATAACGGAGCGTCAGTCGCGCCCCAAGTACCGCTGATACCCTTGATGTGCTTCTCGTGAATCAGCCACTTTGCGACATCGGGGCCCATTCCGGGGTAGTAGTTGTAATACTTGTCGTTGTTCTTGCGCCAAAAACGCTGGAATCCGGTGTTAACCACAACCCAGTCGTTCTCGCGGATTTCCAAACCGTCTTTTTTAGCGGCTTTCTCGAAATCCTCCGGCTTTAGCTCGACCCAGATGTTGCCGAACTTGGACGGGTCGCCGCCCGCGGCGTCCCACTTCGCGTTGAACTCGTCATACAGGTGCGTCATATCAAGGACTACGCCCGTACCGATGCAATGCTCCAACGGAATCTCGTCGAAAGAGTAACCGTAGCGCGCGCGGTCAACTTCCTCCTCGTGGAGAACGTGGTTCGGCGCGTCCATGTGAGTTCCGGCGTGCAGAGTACCCGTATAGGTCATCGTACGCTTGTGGAAGCGTCCAAGGTACTGTCCGCGTGGGAATTGCAAGTCCTGACGCGCTCCGGGGAACGGCCATAACGGAGTGTCGATACCCCACGGGTTTGACAGGTCATAAATTTTCACCATTTTCGACTTGTCAAGATAGAATTTGCTTTTGTCTAGCGGCATGTAAGCCATTTGTATTCCCTCCTCAGTAAAATTACGATACTAATCATTATATACCAGCCAATAAGAATTGTCAATAATAAAAATTCACTAAATATTCATATCAATGTGCCTTGTTTATTAATGTCAGTCGGTTTACAATCGCGAATCGACCCTTTTCAACGGTTTTCGCGGGAGCGGGCGGCATAACTCCGCGGTAAATAGTATAGTACGCGGTAATATAAAAAAGAGCGGACTCGCCGCCCGCTCCCGTTTGTATCTCCGGTAATGTTTACCGGATTCTTTGTTTGATAGTTACGCCGCCGGTTTTAGCTTGCTCAACGCGGCGGTCAGCGCGGGGCTTAACGCGCTTGCGATAACGATTTTCGCCGCGTCGCCCAATAGAAACGGCAGTACGCACACGGTCAGCGAGTAAACAACTCCGCTGTTGGTAGTCAGCATAAACCATATCGTTCCAAGCGCGTACAGCGCTATCGTTCCCAATACCATTCCAATCGGTCTTAATACGTTTGAGCCTGAAAAACAACCCGTAATAAACGCCAACGGAATATAGCCGACAATAAAACCTCCGGTTACTCCAAGAAGTTTCGGCAATCCGGAACCGAATCCGGAGAATACCGGAAGTCCGACCGCTCCGATTAATATGTACACCGCCACCGCTAAAGTGCCGAGCTTTTTCCCAAGCGTTCCCGCCGCTAAATAGACCGCCAGTGTCGCGAGTGAAATCGGAATCGCTCCAATTGGTACGCTGAACGGCGCGACAACGCAAATCAACGCGGCGAATACTGCGGTTTTCGTAATGTTCTGTACGTTACTGCTCATTGTGTAAGTTTACCTTTCAGAATTTGTAATCGCCAAGCCGGACTTCCGGCGTAAGCTCGTGGTCTATTACTTCAAGCATATACTCAAACGCGGACAGTTCCTCGGCGGAGAATCTGCCGCCCATTCGCTCCACGACTTCGCGGATATACGCCGCGCTTAGGTCGTAGTAACGGAAAAACTTATCCGTTACGGATAGTCTGTACTCCCGCTTGTCGTCGGGCGACTGCTCCTTGACTACGTAGCCTTTCTTGACAAGGCTGTTAATCTTGTGCGTAGCGTTTTGAGCGGAGATATTCGCGAATTGCGCGAACTCGTTAACCGTAGGATAATGAAGCGCGTGAATTATCTCCGCGCAAAATGTTTCCACGGCGGTAAGACTTGCCTCGCGGGTTTCAAACTTCGAGAATACTTTACCGTAAAAGTTGAGTTTGAACTTGAGATAGACTTTTTGGAAATGCTCCTCCAACACTGAACTGTCCTCCTAACGCTAATCTGTAAGCGCGAATGTAATTTCAGCCTTGCAGACGGTTTCTCCGTTAACTTTCGCTTCCGCTTCGGCTACGCCAACGGACGCGAGCCTACGGATAATGCGGCACTCCAGTTCAAGTACGTCGCCGGGTACGACGGGTTTGATGAACCTGGCGTTCTTAATTCCACCCAATACCGCGAGTTTTCCCTCGGTACTTTCCTCGGTCAGAAGCGCGATTCCTCCGGTTTGAGCGAGAGCCTCGATAATCAGTACGCCCGGCATAATGCTTTTCTGCGGGAAATGTCCGGTAAAGTGCGGCTCGTTTACGCTGACGCACTTTATCGCTTTAGCCCAATTTCCGGGTTCGTAGTCCGTTACGCGGTCGATTAGCAAAAACGGATAGCGGTGCGGTAATATATCGCGGATTTGCTCGGCATTCAATGTCATTATTGATAAATCTCCTTTTTTTACGATTTTTAACCACGAATTAACGCGAATAGACACGAATTATATTTATTTGTTAATTCTGCGGCTATTATCGAAAATAGATTATATATTCGTGTTAATTTGTGTCTATTAGTGGTTCGTTACCTTTCGTATCCGCTGAAAATCAATGCTGCGTTATGACCACCGAAACCAAGCGAGATTGACATCGCGTGAGTTAACTCCGCATTTCGTCCTACGTTCGGGACAATGTCAAGGTCGCACTCCGGGTCGGGATTTTTGTAGTTTATCGTCGCGGGGATATAACCGTCGCGCAAAGCGTTGACGCAGATAATCGCCTCGATTGCTCCGGCTGCGCCCAGCAGATGTCCGGTCATTGACTTCGTGGAGCTTACCGGAACGGAATACGCCGCTTCTCCAAGCGCCAGTTTTATGGCGGCTGTTTCCACTTTGTCGTTCATCGGCGTTGACGTTCCGTGAGCGTTAATGTAGCTGATTCGCTCCGCGCCAAGCCCCGCGTCGGCAATCGCGTCGGAGATTGCTCTGGTCGCCATCGCGGCGGTAGGTTCCGGCGCGGTAATGTGGTACGCGTCGCAGGACGCTCCGTAACCGGAAACTTCGGCGAGTATATTCGCTCCGCGCTTCAGCGCGTGACCGAGTTCCTCAAGCACGAGAACACCCGCGCCCTCGCCAAGCACGAATCCGCTCCGCTCCGAGTCGAACGGAATACTTGCGCGAGTTGGGTCGTCGCCCTCGAATAACGCTTTCATTGACGTAAACCCGCCGATAGTCAGCGGAGTGACGCACGCCTCCGTACCTCCGCAAAGCATTACGTCAGCGTAACCGTGCCGAATCATACGCATAGAGTCGCCGATTGCGTTACTGCCGCCCGCGCACGCCGTCACCACAGACGAGCAATAGCCCTGAAAACCCGCCTCTATCGCCAGTTGTCCTGGAGCCATATTCACAATCGACTGCGGGATAAAGTACGGCCATACGCGGTCAAAGCCGCGTTCCAGTCCGCGCGCGTACTCGCGGGTAATCGTGCTAAGACCTCCGACGCCGGAGGAAATCAGCGTACCGCACCTTGTCATATCCGAGTTATCTTTTGTAATGCCGCTCATTTTCAGAGCTTCGCGTCCGGCGGCAATCGCGAAGAACACGTAACGCTCCGTACGCTTAGCTTCGACGGAGGTTAACCAGTCCAAA
This sequence comes from Oscillospiraceae bacterium, assembly GCA_031260745.1. Classification (GTDB taxonomy): domain Bacteria; phylum Bacillota; class Clostridia; order Oscillospirales; family Oscillospiraceae; genus JAISJH01. The sequence continues at coordinate 5,534 of JAISKY010000089.1, read as the reverse complement.
ATATCCGCGTCGGTTTCGGCGGCAAGGCTTGCCTTCTGCGCCGAAGCGTCAAATGCCTTAATCGGGCGTATGCCGCACACTCCGCCGCGTATGTTATTCCAAAATATATCAGCGTCATTACCCAACGGAGTAATCGCGCCAAGCCCGGTAATTACTACTCGTCTGTTCTCCATTTTTGCCCTCCGGAATACTTATTTCTGCTCTCTGCTCTCTTATCTCTGCTCTAACTAGAGGTATATACCGCCGTTGACGCTTATTACCTGCCCTGTAATATACCTTGCGCCGTCGGAACATAAAAACGCGACGGTTTCCGCGACGTCCTTCGGTTCTCCGAAGTAGCCTAACGGAATTTGGCTTGCCATCTTAGCGCGTACTTCCTCCGTCAGCGACGCCGTCATATCGGTTTCGATAAAACCGGGCGCGACCGCGTTAACGGTAATGCCGCGAGCGGCAAGCTCCAGCGCGGAGGCTTTCGTAAGCCCGATTAACCCCGCCTTAGACGCGACATAGTTCACCTGTCCGACATTGCCTGACAGCGCGACTACGCTGGAAATATTCACGATTCTGCCGTATTTGGCTTTCATCATCGGTCGGCTCGCAAGTTTTACGCAGTTGAACGCTCCCTTTAGGTTAACGTCAAGTACGCGGTCGAAATCGGATTCGTTCATTCGCATAAGCAAATTGTCTTTCGTGATTCCGGCGTTGTTAATTAAAATGTCAGGAGTTCCGAATTTTTCACCGCAAACATCGAAAATACGCTTGCACTCTTTTTCGTCGGAAACGTCGGCTTTAACCGTTACCGCGTTTTGGCATAGACTAAGCGTTTTAGCGGCTTCCGCGTCATTTCCGGCGTAATTGATAACGACGTTCGCGCCGAGGTCCGACAGGCGCAGACAAATCTCGCGTCCGATTCCCCGACCCGCGCCCGTAACGATTGCGGTTTTTCCGGTTAGGTTCATTGTTAGCCTCCTTTCAAAACGGCGGTAACTTTGCGGTAATCGTCCGTAGTATCAATGTTCATTACGGTCGCGGAGGGCGCGGTCTTTTTCACAAAGCCGCTCAGAACTTTACCCGGCCCGATTTCAACGAACGTGTCAACGCCGAGCTTTGTAAGCTCTCGTAATCCGGCTTCAAATCTAACGGGCGACATTATCTGTTTCGCAAGCATACCGCTAACGGTTTCGCCGCCGCTCAGAGTATTTCCGGTTACGTTGAAAACCACGGGGAAATTAAGCGGTTTGAAATCAAGCGTTCGCGTAAATTCCGCAAGTTTGTCCGACGCGGGTTTCATATACGGAGTATGAAACGGACCGCCGACATTAAGCGCGATACAACGCTTCGCGCCGAGTTCTAAGCATTTCGCTTCGGCGGCGTCCACCGCGCTCCGCTCTCCGCCGATTACCGTTTGACCGGGACAATTATAGTTACAGCACCAAACATCGCCTCCGGCTTCGGAAACTCCGCGCTCGACAAGTGAAACGTCGTCGGAGAATACCGCGCTCATTTTGAAGTCAACGCCGTCAGACGCCTCCGACATCGCTTGACCGCGAAACGCTAACAAATCAAGCAATACGCGCTCGTCAAATACTCCGGCGGCGTATAAGGCTCCGTATTCTCCCAGCGACAACCCCATAGCGTATCGCGGTTTGATACCCTCGGAGTACAATAGCTTAGTAACGGCGGCGGCGAACGCGCCCATACTCGGTTGAGTATTCTCCGTTTTTGAAAGCTCCGCTAATTCCGAATCGAAGCACAACGAACGTAAATCCAGTCCTAACGGCTGATAGTCAAATATCTCGCGGACATCGGGAAACTCGTCGTAAAAGTCCTTGCCCATTTTGGCTTTCTGACTTCCCTGACCCGCGTACAAAAACGCTGTTTTCATCTTTTAACAACCTACCTCAATTCAAAACGGGGTGAGCCGAAATCGACTTGGATTCCGCCGCGCAAGATTCGTAAAGCTCGCGGAGTATTACCTCGGCGGGTTTAATTTCGCTTAACATTCCCGCGACCTGACCCGCCATCAGCGAACCGTTCTTAACGTCGCCGTCAAACACCGCGCGGCGAAGCGAACCCAGCGTGAATTTTTCAAGTTCCTCCTGTGACGCTCCGGCTTTTTCGAGCTTAATATACTCAATCGACATTTGATTACGCAGAATCCTGACCGCGGCGTTGACACTTCGCCCCGTGACAACGGTGTCGTTATCTTTCGCTTTCAGAAGCGCGTCCTTGTAATTAGCGTGAATCGGACATTCCTCCGCGCGAAGCAGAGTAGTTCCGATTTGCACTCCGCACGCTCCAAGCGCAAGCGCGGCAAGCATTTGCGCGCCTGACGCGATTCCGCCCGCCGCGATTACGGGAATCGAAACAGCGTTGACTACCTGCGGAACAAGCGCCATAGTGGTAAGCTCTCCGACGTGACCTCCGCTTTCCGTACCCTCCGCGATTACGCCGTCCGCGCCCTGAGATTCGACGCGCTTGGCGATTGCGGAGGCGGAAACTACCGGGAACACTAACGCTCCCGACGCTTTCCACGCGGGAATATACTTGCCGGGCAAACCCGCTCCCGTCGTGATAATCCCGACGCGTTCCTCAACAAGCAGTTCCGCGATTTCGTCAGCCGCCGGGTGCATCAGCATCAGGTTAACGCCGAACGGTTTATCCGTAAGAGAACGCGCTATACGTATCTGCTCCCGAATCGCGTCGGGCGAGTACCCTCCGGACGCAATCAGCCCTAAGCCGCCCGCGTTGGAGATTGCGGCGGCAAACGCTCCTGTCGCTATGTTCGCCATTCCGCCCTGAATAATAGGGTATTTGATTCCAAGTAATTTTCGCAAGTCAGTCATTTTTTATATCTCCCGGTTTTGAACAAAGTACGCGGTGGCGTATGTAAGCCCCCCGCCGAACGCGGACATTATAATTTTGTCGCCGCGCTTGACTTTTCCGCTTCTGAACAAATCGTCAAGCGCGATAGCGCACGTCGCGGACGAGGTATTTCCGTGGGTCGCAATATTGATTAAACAACGCTCCGTAGAAATTCCGAGTTTACGGACAATCCCGTCAATTATACGGCGGTTTGCCTGGTGGAATATGAAATGCTCCACACTTCCGATGTCTACACCGGCTCCGGCTAACGTACGCTTAACGCTTTCGGAACAGGTTTCAATCGCGAACCGGAAAACCTCCTGACCGTTCATCGTAATTCCCGCCGGAACCAAATCAAGCGGTCTGGGCATAAACGGATTGTTGCTTATATACTGAGCCTTACACGCAAGCATCTCAACGCTGCCTTTAGCGCCGGAGTCAAAGGAGAACTCTCCGTCAGAGTCGCGGCGAATTACGGCGGCTCCGGCTCCGTCGCCGAACAATATGCACGTGGTACGGTCGGTGTAGTCCGTTATCCGCGTCAGCATTTCACAGCCCAATATCAGCGCGACGCGTCCGGGCATATCGGCAAGCAGAGAATGCGCCGTTTTCAATGCCGTAACATAGCCGCTGCACGCGCAGTTAATGTCAATCGCAAGTATATCCTCCCGAAGCTCCAAATCGCGCTGTAGTAAGCACGACAGCGACGGGGTAATATAGTCCGGAGTAATAGTAGCGCAGACTACCAGCCCTATACTCGCCTTGTCGATGTTTCCGATAGCTTTCAGCGCGGCGGCGGTCGCCATACTAAGAGTGGATTCGGTTTCGGCGGCGATTTTACGCTCGGCGATTCCGGTACGAAGCGTAATCCACTCGCCGCTCGTTTCAACGATACTTTCAAGCATTTCATTTGTAAGGGCAAACGGCGGCGAATAACTGCCGGTTCCCAATATTGTCAGTCCGGGCATAATAACTCCTTATATCTTTGTAAGAGCAGAAATAAGAGAGCAGAAATAACTTATTTGGATAATCAATCCGACAAACGCAGAGTTTTCCATAACAGTTTCTCTGCTTTCCGCTTTCTTATCTCTGCTCTTATATTGAGCGGTATTTGCGGTAGCGGTTATCCAGCAAAATAGTCGGCGGGAGGTCAATTAAACCGTTCAGCTCAATCTTTATACGTTCTCCGACCTGAGCGATAACATATTCCGGAGTTTCGCCCGCTCCGCCGTCGGGTTCGGGTATAACGCAGTCGGCGATTTTGTACTCCAATAAGTCGGCGGCGGTAAGTTTCATTACCTCGCTGGCTTCGGCGGCTCTGGAGGAATCTTTCCACAGAATCGACGCGAAGCCCTCCGGCGACAGTACGGATAACACCGCGTTTTCAAGCATAATTATGCGGTCGGCGACACCGAGCGCGATTGCGCCGCCGGAGCCGCCCTCGCCTATTACTACGGTGATTATCGGAATCGGAGCCGCGCTCATTTGGTATAGACATTCCGCGATAGCCTGACCTTGCCCGCGTTCCTCCGCGCTCTTACCGGGGTACGCTCCGGGAGTGTCGATAAACGTAATCAGCGGACGGTTAAATTTAACCGCCTGCGACAAACACCGCAGGAATTTCCTGTAACCGTCAGGTTGAGCCATACCGAAGTTGCGCTCCACACGCTCGTCAATCGCTCTGCCTTTGCAAGTCGCCGCAACGGAAACCGGAATACCTCTGAACTCCGCAATTCCGCATATTACCGCTTTGTCGTCGCTGAACGCTCTGTCGCCGTGAATCTCAAAGAAGTCGCTGAACAGCGCCGAGATATAATCGTCGGAGCCGGGACGCTTAGCGTCACGCGCCAATTTCACGCGTTCATACGCCGAATATTTCTTTTTCATATTAACTCCAAACTTTGCGGGGGTTTGACGAATCGCCGGACGCGTCTGACTCCCGCGGTCCTACCGATGCAATCTAATCAACTGCGCTAACGTATCTCGCATTTTGTCGCGAGTAACAATCGCGTCAACGAATCCGTGATTAAGCTGAAACTCGCTCCGCTGAAAACCCTCCGGCAGTTTTTCGCCGATTGTCTGCTCGATAACTCTGGGGCCGGCAAACCCGAATAACGCGCCCGGTTCGGCAAGCGTAATGTCGCCCAGCGATGCGAACGATGCGGTAATACCTCCCGTGGTAGGGTGCGTAACGTACGAGATAAACAGCCCGCTGGATTCGGAGAACCGCTTAATCGCGCCGGAGGTCTTAATCATCTGCATCAGCGAGAAAATTCCCTCCTGCATTCTCGCGCCGCCGCCCGCGCTGAATATTATCAGCGGCAATCGCGCCGACATAGCAAGCTCTGCGGCAAGCGTTATCTTCTCGCCGACCGCCGTTCCCATACTGCCCATCATAAAGTTTATATCAATCGCCGCGCATACCGCTTCGCGGCCGTCAATCTTGCCTACCGCGCAGATACACGCATCGGGCGCGCCAACCTTAGCCGCGAGTTCCGCGGTCTTTTTAGCGTAACCCGGAAAGCTGATTCCGTCAAGCGGAGCGACGCCCGCAAATTTCTCGGTATATTCTCCTCCGTCGAATAGCTTAGTAAGACGCGTTTTAGACGGAATGTATAAATGGAAACCGCAGCGAGGGCAAACGTAGAAAGTCTCCGACAACGCCGCCT
>JAISKY010000054.1 GCA_031260745.1 Oscillospiraceae bacterium | reverse complement strand
GAAAACTGTTTTTCTGACGTCGAACAATTGTTAGCCGCTAAAAAAATCCGGGCAAACTGCGCGCGACTAAAAATCAAAAATAAACATTGCAAAACTGTAGCGGCTATGTTATAATACTGATAATTTAGTTCGATAGTTGGGAAAAATTTCAATTCATTTGCGAGGTTAGGCACTAATGAATGACAAAAAACACCATAAATTACGTAATCATACGCGATTGCTAATTGCGCTCACGGCCTTGGAGAGTTTCCGTTTTTGCTTTTTACGGCTTAGCTGGTGGATAACCGAGCGTTCGGGACTTGAAGAAGCGGATAACGCCATCTTTATACTGTCTTGCGCCGCGATAATAGTCGGAATGTCGCTCGGCGGATTACTGCTGAAACGATTAAAGCCCGGAGCCGCGGCGATAGCCTTGAGAGCGTTGTCGCTGTCCGCTTTGCCTTTTGCCGCGGCAAGTTTCTTTACAACCGGAGTTGCCGCGCTGACGTTTCAGTTTATCACTACGATGCTTGTAGCGTCCGCGATAAGAATTTGCCTTGAAGAAATGCTCGTCAGTGTGAAATATAAGAGCGTCGGACGGTTTTTCGGAACTGTGTTCGCGGTACTTAGCGTATTTGGAGCGGTGTTGTTCTACTTCCCGTTTGCGGAGATACCGAACGAGATTATACTCGCGGTGATTAGCTTGCTACTGATTGCCACAGCGGTGGTTTTCCCAAGCGAGCCGCAAGATGAACCGGAGGACGTATCCGAGTTGTCGGAGCCATATCCGGACAAATCGTGGATTAGGGGAGTATTCGCGGTACTGTGCCTGTATGCGATTATCGCAGGATTGTTTGACAATATTTTCTTTTTCGGCGAGGCTTTCGAGGCAATTCCGAACATTATGTTTTTCAATCTGCTTTATGCGGCGTTTATTGACATAATCGCGGGTAATATCTTCGACCGGTTCAAGCGTCCGTCATACGTCGCGATTATCGCGTTGTTCCTTATAGCGACCGGGCAATCGCTGTCGTTTTTCTCGCAGTATGAAATTTTGGCGTACCCATATACGATTATGACAAACAGCGGAGCGGTAACACTGGAGATGTTCTTGTTCTCACTGCCCGTACTGTACGCGAAAAAGAAAAAAGTTTCGTCGTTTATTCCGGGGCTGGGCTATATCGCGCTGTACAGCGGATTCCTGATTACGAGTATAGCGTTTGAGTGGATACCGCAGTCGTGGCACACGAAGATTCTGGGGTTGGTGTTATTACTATCGCTGGCCGCCGCGGGAATATTATTCTACCTGACGCTAATGTATTTGCGTCAGCGTGAGATATGGTTAATACGGACCTACGCGGAGCAAACGAAAATATCCGACGAGATTTTTACCGACGAGGAGCGGCGCGTTGCCGCTATGCTTAGCGAGGGTTACTCGCAGGGCGACATCGCGCGGCGTTTACACATAACCGCCGCCGAGATGGGTACGCATACGAAAAATATACGCGGTAAACTTCGCGGTCCAACCGCGCCTGAGTCGGAATTGGTCTACGAGGACGTTATACATCGCTACGGCATTACGAAACGCGAGTCGCAAATCCTCCGCAGTTTGAACCTGGGAAAAAGCAACAGTGAAATCGCGGACGAATTTATCCTGTCCGAGGAAACTGTAAAATCTCACGTTCGGAATATATTGAAAAAATTACCGGTTGAAAACAGATTTGAAATCCCCTCCTGGTTGAGGAATTACAAAATTGAAAATTGAGATTTGAGTTAATATTTATCAGCGTCGGAGAAATCCGACGCTTTTTTGTATTTATTTGTATGGTAATCTGCAAATTACCTACTTTTGTGCAAAAATTAACCCTACCAATTTCCATTTTGGGAGTGTATACTCAACTTATAATCTGTAAAGGAGTGTTGTTATATGGAAAATAATGAGCGGTCTTACAATTTGACGAAGAATGAACTGCTCAACGCGATACAGGATATGGTAGAACTGCAAAACGGAAAAATCAAGTTATCCGACACGCAAAACGGCAAATTATCGTTCACAGTCAAAATGTACGGCAAAAAGTGGGAAATCCGCTTCCAAGTGACGGAATCCGAAAATAACCAATGCAATGTCCAACTGGATATTGACGGTGACACCGGCAGTCGCGAACAGCGGATAGACAATCAGTTTGCTCTGCTGGAAAGTCTGATGATTAGAAGTTCAACGGCGCGGAATGGACCGGAGAACTAACTTTAGCGAACATTCCGGTATTATTTGCGAAAATAATTAAATTTGAGGTATATATAATGAACTATTGCCATGAATGCGGTTCGCCCCTGTCAACAGGAGCCAAATTCTGCCCCAATTGCGGTACGCGCGTCCCTGACGAAACCGCCGAAATTCCGCTAGCTACTCCGGTAGACATCGAGCCGATTCTCGCGAGCTTACCCGAAGATACGCCGCAACCGGAGGTAGTTACTCCGGCGGAGAACAGAGATTATGAACCTATCGTAACCGCCGCGAGAATTGAACCGCCGCCCGCATACGCTCAACCGCCTGTCCGACCCGACCCGCCTCGGCGACCGGAAGTTAAACGTATAATAGGTATTCCGCTGCCGATTTTTATTATAATAGCCGCCGCGATTATTGTTGTTATTTGCGTAGTAGTCGGTATTATAGTTTACTCTACATTGGCAAAGAACAGTAACATAACCAACGGTTACTACATAATGAGCGGTGACGCCGTACCGTCTGTTGAGCTTGCGCTCGGAGATGAACGGAAATTGCAAAGTACGAAACTTGGCAAAAAAGACGGTATTGAAACTCTGACAATCGACTACAAAGTTTCCGGAGGCGGGCAAGGCGCGGACATACTAAGTTATCTGACGTACTTAATCGACGACGACGATTTCGTTGAGCTAACGCCGTTAAGCGGATCTTTGTTCAAAAAACCCGTAGGGTCTACGATTCAGGTTGCGCGCAATTCGAGCAAACCCGGTTATATGGTAATTGTTCAGGCTGACTATGACAACAAAGGCTATACTATTACGGTTATGCTCGGAGAAGGTCAGACGGCCGCGGTGATACAAACTACCCCCGAACCGATTCAGACTACCCCCGAGCCAACTCACGCGCCTCCCGCGCCGACTGCCGACACGACAATCTACACCGCGGAGGAACTTCTGCCGGACGGCGAACCGACAAGCACGAATGTCATCAACGACTGGAGTATCCGCTCGTACGCTGACGGCACTGTGTCAATCGGCACGGAGGACAGCGCGATTATCACTCCGGACGGCAAAATCTATATACTCGGCGAGTTTTACTCGAACGCTCCGGCGATTCCGCTGCCGTCGGGCGGCACTCAAACCTCGGTCAACGGAGTTGACGTGTATGTGACGGACAGCGGTGAGCTATACGTCGTCGCGAACGGCAGTATGCTGTACGTTGACGCGGATAAAATCGGGTTTGCCTACGACGCGCCATAAGCGGCATTAATAACAATAAGGAGATAATTATGAAAAAAACTCTGTACCGTATTTTTGCGTTTACGCTCGCGGCGGCGATTATGTTAGCGTTATCGTCGTGCGGTGGTCGGAATGTGAACGCGGACACCGGAGCGTTCGGCAGCGCATCTCCGTCCGTCTCGCCGAGCGCGAATACAAGTACCGCTCCGACGCAGACAGCCGCGCCTACTCCCGTTCCTACGTCGCAAACGGAGCAGGTATCGCTTGAGCAGCTGCTTAGCGAGGGCAAAGCCGACGAAGTTCAGCGTATTGTGCTGACTGACCCTCAGCTTGGCATTGAAGCGGCGAGAGCCTACGGAACCTCCGCCTGGACGGGTAACGGCTACGTTGACTGGTCAAGCGGAAACTGGGGCAATCCCGCCGTTATCTATTTTAACGCGGCTACTCAGGCCGGAGCGGCAGTAGGCGCGGTGTCGATTATGGCATACGTTGACCCGTCATCAATTCTCGTCGAGGGCGGCTATGCCGGGCAAATTCCGGTCGCGGAGTATTTGAGTTCGGAGCAGTATTGCTACAATATTTTGCTCGGAGCGTTTCCGGGCGCGACAGACATTCAGCAAATCGGAGCGATTTACCCGACCGCAGAGGAACAGGCGGCT
>JAISKY010000038.1 GCA_031260745.1 Oscillospiraceae bacterium | reverse complement strand
ACCGTTGTAAAAGCTCGCGTCCTCAAGCAGTAAGTGTTCGGTGTTGATTCCGGTCGCCATAGCCTTGGTAAGCATAGGCCGGCTGTACGGCAAATACGGTTCGTCGGTGATAAGCGTGATTTTTCCGGTCTTATCTCGGCGGTGAATCTCTTTAAGCGCGGCGTACGCGGCGGCTCCGCCGCCCACGATAACGTAGCTGTCATTAGAGGTCTTGACCTCAAGCAACGCGGTTTCGTCCACCGGCTGGAAGTTCTCGCGTCCGACTCCGCAAACCGGGCAAACGTCAAGCGCGCTGTCGAAAATCTCACCGCACACAAGACATTTGACGAGCGTACGAACGCCCTGAGCGCGTACGTTTTCTTTTTTCAATAAACGGCAGCCGAAATCAAAACCGTACTCGTACGCGTCGCTAAGTTCCACTCCGCCGGGCTTAAACCGCACTCTAAACCCCTCGACTACGTTCAGCTTAATTTGTTTCAGACGTTCCGTAAGATTCGGTACGCCCTCGCCCGTCCAACCGTATGACCCGAACGCTCCGGCAAGTTTACCGCCGTGAGTACCCGGAAACATAGACAGCGTAAGACTCCAGATTGGCTCTAAAGCGTCGCCGAGAATCGTCGGCGAACCAAGCAGGAACCCGTCGCAAGCGGCAAGTTCCGCGGAAACTTTCGCGGTATCGGCGGCGCCTTTGCCCGTAATGTTGTATACTCTTACGTCAACCGCACCGGCGTCCGCGACGCCTTTCGCGATTTTCTCAGCGAGCATTCCCGTATAGCCGTACGCCGTGACATACGGAATCACAACTATCGGAACTTCGTTTGCGTCCGGTACGGCCGACCACTCGCGGTAGATTTTCAGAAACTCCGGAATACCTTCGTCAATTATCGGACCGTGACCCGGGCAAATAAGTTTCAGGTCAAGTTTTTCAACTTTGTCAAGCGCTTTTTGCAAATACCGCTTGAACGGGCCGAGTATGCAGTCGAAGTAATACTTAGTCGCGGTCATATAATCGTCGGTATTCGTTACCGCGCTCCGCAAAAATCCGTCAAACGCGTAGTGCGAGCCAAAGCTGTCGCACGTGACAAGAACCTCGTCCTGCGGTACATACGTGTAAATAGTATCCGGCCAATGCAGATTCGGTACGGAGAAAAACCTAAGCGTTTTATCCCCGAAAATAATCTCCTGACCCTCTTTGACGGCGATTCCCACAAAATCGCGGTTGACAATTTGCTTCAGAAACCCAATCGCGGCGGCGGACGCGATAATCTTTATGTCCGGGCGTAGTTCAAGCAGACGCTCAACGCTGCCCGCGTGGTCAGGTTCCGTATGGCTTACCACGAGATATTCAATATCGCCGATGTCGGTGATTTTCTTTAGGTTTCGCAAGTATTCGTCAAAGTAATTGTCTTTGACGGTTTCAAACAAAACCGTCTTTCCCTTTGACTGTAAAGCGTACGCGTTGTAGGTGGTTCCGAACTCGGTCGTCATAATAACATCGAACGTCCGCAGGTTCTTGTCAAGTACGCCGAGATAATAAAGGCTTTCGTTAAGTTTTAACGGCAGTTGCATCTGATTAACCCTCCTGAATATAACAATCTATTGATATTTCCATTATATATCAACTTTTACTGTTTGTCAATACAAATAATAATTATTATCATTAATTATTTTAATCGTCAAAACCCCCGAAGCCAAATAAGGCTTCGGGGGTCGCTTAGTTATTTTGCGGTGTTACGCTGATTATTTCTGAGCGTAATCGGGATATTCCGCGATGAATCTGTCGTAGATTGACTGCATAATTTGTTTGATACGCGGCAGTCCTACTCCGTCAAGTCCCGCGACATAATCGTCCCATGCGCTCATCGGGCGAGTACCGTCTATGAACTGCATATAGTTCTCGTTGATATACATCAACGCGTCCGCGCTTAGGTTCGCGACTTCGAGGGTTTCCTCGTCGGTTCCTTTCGCGTTGCTGCTCGGCCAGTCCATACCGCCCTTGAACGGGTAGTTATCGACAACCCAGGATTTCATAATCGCGACGCCGCGCTGTCCTTCCGGATACGCGTAGGAACGCATTTGGTCCATAAGTCCGACGTCGGAGAACGGACCGCCCGCGTATGTATCAAGCAGCCAACCGCCGGTTTCGTCGTTTATCGCCAAATCGGTTAGTACGGGGTTTCCTTTTTCATCGGCAACCCAAGTAATGCCTTCAACTCCGAAACTTGCCTGGAAACTGCCCTCGGAACTGAAGAACCAGTCGGCGTAGGTCAGAACCAGCGGAATGTTTTCGCACTTCGCGTTAATCGACCATACGCTGTACGCCATTCCCCACGGACGTTGTCCGCGAGCGTACTGGAATTTAGTTTCGGGAGTCAGCTTATTCAAAGGCATACCGTCCCAACGCGCGTTCGGGTCAACGGAACGTCTCGCGGTGCTGATTGACGTACCGGGGTTTGATTCCCAATAGGCAATCTCGCCGTTAAGTACGCGGGCTTCCGCGCCGGCTGTGTCGGTCGCGTTCGACAGGTAGTTCGGGTCAACAAGTCCCTCCGCGTACCAAGTCGATAAAAGCTCCATCGCCTGACGGTCAACATCTTCCGTCGCGGTGTATACTACCTTGCTGTTCTCAACGCGAATCGCGGTCATAACCGTAGTTGAGATAGCCTCGCTGGTATTCATACCGCCGAAGAATACGCCCGCGAGCGTTTCAATGGTAGCGGTAATCTGCATCGGGTGCTCCCAGCTAAGTTCTGTCTGGATACGCGTAAGAGCGTCGTGAATCTGGTCGTAGGTTACGAGGTCCTCCGCCTTCAGTCCGAGCGTATCAAGATAGTCGCCGCGTATCATCATACCCATATTAGGCGCGGAGTTCTCGGTCATACAATAGATTGTCGGAATCGTTTCCTTGTCGTACCAGTAATATTGCTCAAGGTCTACATCGAAATCGAAGCGCGGAATCTGCCACATCATATCAGGCATATAAGCGCGGTAATCGGCGATGTTGACGATGTATTTCTGGTCAACAAGCTCTTTCGGTGTGCCGGAGTAATAGACCGTCAGGTCAAGGATAATGTCGTCCAACTGGTCGGCGGCGAGGTCCAACTGAATCTGCGTCGCGATGTCGTTGAACGTCGTAATGCGGTAATCAATGTTCACGCCTGTGTTATCGCGAAGCCAGGTCTGCCACGGCATCGCGTTAAGGCCGTCCTCGCCGATTAACTGAGAAGCGAAGATAAGCTTCGAGAGTGTGAACTTCTCGTTTGCCGTGTTTGTGGTCAGCGGCAGCTCGTATTCATAGGATTCGAGCGGATAACCAATATCGCTGATTTCGTACTTCAATTTTCCGTCAGCTGTGACGGCTAGGTTATCGGTACCGTGCGGAAGTTCCGCAGGCGCGATAATTCCCGCGTCGAATCCAACGGAGTCTGTACCTTCGGTTCCGCCATTGGGCGCGGGAGTTGTATCCGTCCCGGCTGTAGACGTCGCCGCAGGCGACGTAGTAGTTGATACTACATCATTGCTTCCGCAGGAAGCAATGAGAGTACTTATCATAAGTACTGCGAGCACGAGCGCGATTTTGCGTTTCATCATTTTATGAAATGCCCCTTTCTTTTTTCAAGTCACATAATAGCACTTTTATTAAGAATTGTCAAGTAAATTCTTAATAATTCCTTAATTTTTAGTTGCACATCAATATTTGGTTAATTATAAAATTTGATAATTCCCGACCGCTTATTTGCCTTTTCTTAACATAGCGTATGTTTTAGCGCGAAAACTTAGTATATATGTCTATTCAGGTCGAAATTTTACGTTTTTTATACTTTTATGTTACGAGGGGGTAAATACTTGCTTAAATTTTACGATATTACATTTAGGAACTTTTAACTTCACGTCATAATATATCGAAACAAATATAGCTTTATATAATCCGCGAATATCGCTAAGCGCTTAGACGCGCTTCAACTCGCCTCGTGTCAGCGTTTCGTAAGACGCAGAACCGGTAAAGGCGGAGCTTTTTGCCCCTAAAAATTACATTAAGGTGGATTTATGAATATACTGATAACCGGAAATATAAGTTCGCTTGCGCTTAAATTCGCGTCGGAGGCGGGCGAAAATAGTAAGGTTATTATCGCGTCCGGCAAGTTACCCAAGCGCAGGCTTGGGGTGAATGTTCATACCTACGCCGCTTCGCCGCGTGATAAACTGTTCGGGCGAGTTATTGAGTCCAACAGTTTTGACGCTATGGTTTACTTCTTAGCCCGCGGCGAGGAAACCGACGTATCCGGCGGAGAGGTCAGCGTAATCGGCACTTCCATTGAGTTCGCCGCCGCGCTGGAACACTGCCGCGTCAGGAATATCCCGCGTATTGTGCTTGTATCGTCCGGCGAGGTTTACTCCGGACGCCCGAACGAAGCCGCGCTAGAATCCGCCGCGCCTATTCCGGGCGGAGTCGGCGGCTGTCTGATAAAAACCGCGGAAGATATGTGCAAGTATTACCAAATCGCTATTTTGAGGTCAATTACCGTCGTTCATCTGCCGTATGTTTATTTTAGAGAACCGAACGACTTCGACGAGTCCAAGGACTCGCTGATAACGAATATAATATACGACGCGGTCAGCAAAAAATCCGTAACTTTGCCGGGCTATCCGTTTACGAAGTGCGACTTTTTAAGCGCGGACGACGCGGCTAAACTGATTTTGCTTACGGCTGATAAACGCGCGTTCTCCGACGACGTGGAGGTCGTTAACGCGGGTACCGGAAGTCCGATTACGTTTGAAAATTTGGAACGTATGATTAAGACGGACTACCCCGACGTAAGCGTAAACTACAGCAACGACGATACCGATGTTCCCGTTCCGATGCCGTCCGAATCGGCTAAAACGGAATACGACTGGACGGCGTTAGAGCGGATTGACGACGATTTCCCCGATATGTCCTTTTACTATTTCAAAGCGCCCCATAATAAGGGCATAATCGCCGCGGTAAAAGCGTTGCGCTCCAGACGGACGTTTTTCGCGGTTGAGTTCGCGACCGCTACCGTGCTTATGCAAGCGGTGGTAATGCAGTTCGGCACGTCTATGGTTTCCGGGCTGATTGATTTCAGACTGCTGTATATAGTCATTCTAAGTACGCTTCACGGGATTGCCGCCGGAATAGTTTCCGCTTTGCTGGCAATCGTGTCGCTGATGTTTTCGTCGCTGCGCGGCGACTGGCGTACTATTCTCTATAACCCCGAAAACTGGATGCCGTTCGCGATATATCTGATTGTCGGAACGGTACTCGGATATACCGCGGACAAAAAACGCGACGACCTCGCTAACGCTAACGAGCAATTACAGATT
>JAISKY010000060.1 GCA_031260745.1 Oscillospiraceae bacterium | reverse complement strand
TACAAGGAAATCGCGGCGGCTCAGCGAGGTGAATGTACTCGCGAGGAGGCAATCGCCGCCGGAAAAAAGGCAAGCCGCAACTACGCGAAACGGCAATTAACGTGGCTTAGGCAGGATTTGACGGCGCAATGGATAAAGTGGGGGAATGAGATCGATTTTGAGCTTGGACTACGGCTTTCGACAGATATTTTGAAGTCACAGATATATAATAGACAATAATCTAAAGAAAGGACGATACATAAAATGCAGTCTAACCAGTCCGTAACTATCACCCTTCAGGACCACTTCCTGAATTCATTAAGAGGCACGCGAACGCCCGTTACCGTCTTTTTGGTTAACGGCTTTCAACTGAGAGGAACCGTCGTCGCGTTTGACAAGTACACGGTAGTGCTTGACAGCGAGGGCAAACAGGAGCTAATCTACAAGCACGCGATTTCTACATTGATTCCAATCCGGTCGGTACCGTTAGGGGAGTAACCCGCTTACGCGAACATTTCTTGCCTCCCTCTTTGAGGGAGGTATCCCCGCAGTAACGGCGGGAGGACATTTCGCAAAATGATTTTACGGAGGCATAACTTGAATCGGCGTAAATCAAAAAGCAATATCTGGTTTGGCGTCATCACCGTCGTTATCGGCGTGGCGATGATTGCCTATTTGTCTATTTATATGAACCAGGCTTTTCAAAGCGGGATTATGACCGTAGAGGTTTCAAACTACACGTCTTACGACAGCATTAAGACCGACGGCATAATCGCGCGCGACGAGGAGAAAATTTCCGATTCCGGCTCAGGACGGTTTGTATATACCGCGGCTCAGGACGGGAAACGCGTCGCTGTGGGCGAGGTAATCGCGTACAGCTATTCGTCGTACGAGATTTGGAAAGCTACGGAACGCGCTCATCAGCTCGACGAAACAGTTCAAGCTCTAAACGGAATGCTTGACGCGAGGGGCGAAATATCCTCGGAGCGTTTAGACGCCGCGCTTCGCGCCGCGATAAGCGACCTGAACTCGGAAGTCGCGTCTAAGGATTACCGCTCCGCAAAGGAGCGGTCGGAGTATCTGCTGACGATTGCGATAGGCGCGTCCGATATGCCGAACTCAATGAACTTACTCCGAGCGGAACGCGCGGGGATTGCCGACACGGGCGCGGTAAGTTTAGCCGCGCCGACCTCCGCAATGTTTTCCAAGTCAGCGGACGGTTTCGTCGGCTATGACAAGTTGAAGCCGGCTAATCTTGACGCGCTTACTCCCGACGATTTAGTTGTACTATTCAGCCTGAAACCGACGGTTTCCGACGCGGTAATCGGTAAGCTGATTTACGGTCAGACCTGGTACTACGCGGCAAGCGTGGACGAGCGCGTCGGCGCGGATTTAGCAATGAAATCCGGGACTCGCGTGCAAATGCTGTTTGACGGACTTAGCGAACCTATGACGATGAAGATAGAAAGCGTAAGCTATCCGTTGGCGGGTAAGACAGTCGTAGTTTTCTCGTGCAACTACGCAATGCGGGAAATCGCGGAAATGCGTATTGTAAAAGCGGAGCTTATCCTTAACGAATACACCGGGCTTAAAGTTCCGCGAAGTTCACTGCGCCTTGAACGCAAGACCGCGGACGGAGCGGAACTGCCGTGCGTATATATTACGGCGGGACCGTATTTGGAACGCAAGTTCGTAACCATCGTTGACGAGGAAGATGATTTTTACTTAATCAGCGACGACGTTTACACGGAAGACGCGCTTAGACGCGGCGATATGGTAGTAATAAGCGGAATGAACCTCTACGACGGCAAGATTGTGAATAATTAAAAAATCAGAAAGCAGAGTAGAGTAAAGAGCAGAAATAAGAAAGCAGAAAGCAGAGATACCGAATAGCATAGATTTTGCGTCAACGCTCAAATTTCCAATTAAGTTATTTCTGCTCTCTGCTTTCTACTCTCTGCTCTAATAAAAGGGAGGGTCGGCGATGATTGCAGATAACGTAAAACGCGTGAGGGAACAAATAGCGGAAGCCGCAATCTCGGTAGGGCGCGACCCAAGCGAAATAACGCTGGTTGCGGCGAGTAAAACTCAAAACTACGACGCGGTTCGCGAGGCGATTCTCGCCGGAGTGGACGCGTGCGGCGAAAATCAAGTTCAGGAAATGGTACGGAAACACTCCGAGGGCGCGTACGCGGGCGTTCCGCTTCATTTTATCGGGCATTTGCAAAGCAATAAAGTAAAGCAGGTAGTCGGCGTCGCGGACGTAATACAGTCGGTGGATTCTCGTTCTCTTGCGGAGCTTATTTCAAAACAAGCGGAAAAATTGGGAATCGTTCAAAAAATCCTGTTGGAAGTCAATATTGGCGGCGAGGAATCGAAAAGCGGATTTTCACCTGAACAGACCTCGGAGGCGATTGATTATGTTAACCAATTAAGTGGGGTAAAAATCGTCGGTTTGATGACAATTCCACCAAATATGGGCGTTGAAAGCAAAAAAAATGAATATTTTTCAAAAATGTTGAAAATTTATGTTGACAATTGCGGAAAAATGTTGCATAATAAGGTTGATAAATTTTTATCTATGGGAATGAGCGGTGATTTTACGGAGGCAATAAAGTCCGGCGCGAATATGGTTCGCGTTGGAACCGCTATTTTTGGAAGCCGCGTATATAATAAGTGAAAATAAATTTTTATTTTGTATTATAATTTTGTTGGGGTGAAGGGTAATGGGCTTTATGGACTCGATTCGTTCTTGGACGGACATACTACTGGAGCGTGAAACCGGCGACGACGAGGATATTGACGTCAATATTCCGGAAACAAAACCGGAAAAGCCGAATTCCGCCGGCACAACTCAACCGCGCGGTTCCCGCGGTAATGAATCTTCCTCGCGTACGAGAGTCGTCGATATGCAGGTTCAGACCAGCGTAAAAGTGTCGTGGCACCGTCCGCGTACTTACAATGACGGCGGCGAAGCCAGGCAAATCGCCGACGACCTGAACAATAACCGTTCGGTTATTCTGAACTTGGAGGACATCGACAAAAAAGAAGCTCGCCGGCTTTTGGACTTCCTAAGCGGAGTCGCGTACGCTCGCAGCAGCATTATTCGCAAAATCGCGATGAATGTTTATCTCTTTGGTCCGCATAACCTTGATTTCGTTGGCGACGAGCTTATGACGATGCTTGAGGAAAACAATAGTAATTACTATTAATTTGAATACTCCGGAGGACAAACCTAAGTGTTGACGCCGCAGGAAGTCAAGGGTAAGGAATTTGAAACATCGTTTATCGGTGGGTATGATAAAGCGTCCGTTGACGATTTCTTTCGCGTAGTCGCAGAGGACTACAGTTCGCTGTACAAAGAAAACGCTACGCTGAAAAATAAGATGAAGGCTTTAGCCGATAAAGTAGAGGAATATCGCTCTACGGAAGAAGCTATGCATCAGGCTCTGTTTGCCGCTCAAAAAGTGGCTCAGGAGCTTACCGAGGACGCGAAGCAGAAGCACGACGCGCTGATTGACGAAGCGGAGCGCGTTGCGCGTGAGCATATCGAGGCTCTGAAAGTTGACATACGCGACCAGGAGTATCGTTTGGATACCGCGAAGCGTGAAACTGCGGAGTTTACCTCCGCGGCTCAGTTGCTTTTGGAGAAGTTCCATACGTTCCTGGGCGACCTTAATTCGCTTGCGTTTAAGCAGGAGCGCGTACAGGAACTTCAGCAGCAAGAGCTTGCGGAGTCGATTAACATTTCGCTTCAAAAGCAGATTGAGGAACAGGAAAAACGCGAAGCCGCGAAAGAAGCTCAACTAGCCGCGCAGGATTCGGTCGTTCTTGCCGAACCGGACGTTAAGACTTATATATCATCGCAGACAGATTAACAAATCCTGAAAATAACAAACGGCGGGGAGTTCTCCCCCGCCTTATTTCGCAAAGTGAATCACGGCGGGTCGCCCGAAGTGTGACCCCCTACGGGATAAAATACCGCGGATACGCGGAAACTAACTAAACAATCAATATGAGGTTTTGCAAATGGAAACTACCCGCGATTATAACGAAACACTGAATCTGCCCAAAACGGAATTTCCGATGCGGGCGGGTTTGCCTAAGCGCGAACCGCCGATGCTGGAGGCTTGGCAAAAGTCCGGACTGTACAAAAAGGTGGTCGAAAACGGAAAAGGCAGACCCAGGTTCGTACTTCACGACGGTCCTCCGTTCTCTAACGGCGCGATTCACATGGGTCACGCGCTTAATAAACTGATTAAGGATTTTATCGTACGGTATAAGAATGTCACCGGATTTCAGGCTCCGTATACTCCCGGTTGGGATAACCACGGTATGCCGATTGAAAGCGCGATAATCAAGCAGAAGAAACTCGACCGCAAAAAAATGAGTATCTCGGAATTCCGAAGCGCGTGTCATAAGTTCGCGGAAAACTACGTCAACATTCAGGCGGAGGGCTTTAAGCGGCTCGGCGTTATGGGCGATTGGGACGAGCCGTATCTGACTATGAAACCAAGTTTCGAGGCAAAAGAGGTTCAGGTATTCGGCGAGATGTTCAAGCGCGGGTATATCTACAAAGGGTTGAAGCCCGTGTATTGGTGCGCTCACGATGAAACGTCGCTTGCGGAAGCCGAAATCGAATACCAACAGGACGATTGCACGTCAATATATGTTAAGTTCAAGGTTACTGACGATAAAGGCAAACTTGCAAAGTACGGCGATAATATTTACTTCGTAATCTGGACGACTACTCCGTGGACATTGCCGGGAAACTTGGCGATTAGCCTTAACCCGGAGTTTGAGTACAACTTGGAGCAAACCGCCTCCGGCGACGTTTACATTGTCGCTAAGGAGCTTTCGGCGGCGTTTTCAAAAGACGCCGGTGTCGAGTTTGTAAAAACGCTCGCGACTATCAAAGGCGCGGAATTTGACCGTATGACCGCGAAGCACCCGTTCTTTGACCGCGACAGCCTGATTTTATTGGGCGAACACGTCACGACTGAAGCCGGTACAGGTTGCGTTCATACCGCTCCCGGACACGGAATGGACGACTTTGTAGTCTGCCGCAAGTACGGAATTACTCCGATTGTTCCCGTTGACGGACGCGGAATTATGACCGACGAAGCGGGCATTTTCGCGGGTAATCATTACTCGAAAGCCAACCAAGTTATAGTTGAGCATTTGTCGGAAACCGGCGCGCTTGTCGCGGCTAAAAAGATAACGCACCAATATCCGCACTGCTGGCGGTGCGGAGAGCCGATACTGTTCCGCGCTACGGAGCAATGGTTTTGCTCCGTTGACGCGATTAAGGACGCGGCGGTAGCTGCCTGCAATGACGTGGAGTGGCTGAACGACTGGGGACAGGACCGTATGACCGCGATGATTCGCGAACGCTCCGACTGGTGTATCTCGCGTCAGCGGCATTGGGGACTTCCGATTCCCGTATTCTACTGCGAGGATTGCGGCAAGCCGATTTGCACTCCCGAAACGATTGATATTGTGTCTAAGGCGTTCGCCGAATACGGCTCCAACGTGTGGTACGAGGAAAACGAGCTTTTGCCATCGGGTTTTCGCTGTCCGCATTGCGGTAATCCTCCCGCGGAGAGCGTTCCGCCTAAGTTCACGCGTGAGAAAGATACGCTTGATTGTTGGTTCGACAGCGGTTCCAGTTGGTTTTCCGCCGACTTTGAGCAGCTTGACCCCGACACAAAGAGTACGAGTATGTATATTGAGGGCGGCGACCAATACCGCGGTTGGTTCCAAAGCTCGTTGTTGACCTCCGTTGCGATTCGCGGTAAAGCTCCGTATGAATCCGTGCTGACTAACGGCTGGATTCTTGACGGAAACGGTCGGTCAATGCACAAAAGTCTCGGCAACGTAATCGACCCCGCCGACATTATTAACCAATACGGCGCTGATATTATAAGACTGTGGGTTGCGAGTATTGATTACCGCTCGGACGTAAAAGTTTCGCTGGAGCTTTTCAAGCAGCTTAGCGGCTCGTATTTGAAAATCCGCAACACCGCGAGATATATTTTGGGTAATTTGAACGGATTTAACCCCGACGAGGCTCTGCCGTTCGCCGAGCTTACCGAACACGACCAATGGGCGTTAGCGAAGCTGAACGCGCTTATTGGCAGAGTTTTGAAAGCCTACGAGAAGTACGAGTTCCACGTGGTTTACCACTCGATTCACAATTTCTGCGTCGTGGATATGTCTAACTTCTACCTTGACGTGTTGAAAGACGTTTTATACTGCGAAAGCGGTCATCGTCGTAAGAGCGCTCAGACCGCGATTTGGACGATTCTCGACGCGATTGTCAGAATGTTGTCGCCGTTGCTGGCGTTTACGACCGAGGAAATTTGGACTGAAATGCCGCATAGAAGCTCCGACAATGTTGAAAGCGTTATGCTGAATTTACTGCCGGAATACGACGAAAAACTTACGGTTGACTTTGACAGATGGGATAAATTCTTTGAGGTTCGCGAACGCGTATTAAAAACTCTTGAGGAAGTTCGCGCCGACGACAAAATAGGGAAATCGCTTGACGCGGAATTAACCGTGCCGGAGTGCGGATTCTCCGTGGACGAGCTTAAACTTTTGCTGAACGTCAGCAAGGTGACAATCGCGTCCGAGGTAGCAGTAAAAGTGTCCGAAGCTCCGAAATGCCCGCGTTGCTGGACTCACAGCGACGAAATTGGTCGTCGTCACGCGGAACTTTGTCCGCGTTGCGCCGAGGAACTCGGCGAATGAGTTTTCTGTGGCTTATTTTGTCGCTTGCGGTCGTAGGCGCAGATAAACTGGTAAAATATCTTGTCAGCGGTAATATGTCCGTAGGCGGAAGTTTTGAGCTTATACCGGGCGTAATCGCGATTACGTATGTTCAGAATACCGGAGTTTCGTTCAGTATGTTTGACGATTCTCCGACCGCGATGGTAGTCGTTACGGGTATCGCGATAGCGGTATGCGCGGTTATAATATTCTTCCTGTTTTACAACAAATACAAGTCGAATCTGTTCAACGCCGCGCTTGCGCTGATTTTAGCGGGCGCGCTTGGCAACGTGATTGACCGCGTACAAAACGGCTATGTCGTGGATATGTTTGAGTTCCTGTTTGTCCGGTTCGCGATATTCAATATCGCGGACATAAGCCTGACGGTCGGAACGGTACTATTCGCGGTCTGGATATTGCGCAGCGAGCGCGGCGTTAACAATATTCAGGAAAATACAATGTAGGGGCGGACAATAAGCGTCCGCTCGCCCAAATACAAAAAACGGAGAAAAATTGAAAATAACAGCAGAGAACGGCGGCGTACGCTTAGACGCGTTTCTGTCCGAGTACGCCGGAAGCCGCAGCGCGGCGGAGCGTCTAATCTCCGCGGGAGCGGTAACGGTAAACAACCGCGCGGAGCGCAGTTCATACAAGGTAAAGTCCGGCGATTTGATTGACTGCTCGGAGGTCGAGCCTATTGCGGCGGACGTTCAGCCCGAAAACATATCGCTCGCTATCGTTTACGAGGACGACGATATAATTGTAATTGACAAGCCAAAGGGTATGGTGGTTCACCCCGCGCCGGGGCATTACTCCGGTACGCTGGTTAACGCGCTGATGTTTCATTGCGGAAGTTCGCTGTCGGGTTACTCCCCCCCTACCCCCCCTCAAAGAGGGGGGAAAGATGATAACGCCCCCCTCTCCGAGGGGGGACATGGGGGGAGCGCCCCCCTCTCTGAGGGGGGACATGGGGGGAGCGTCATAGTTCGCCCCGGAATCGTACACCGAATCGACAAGGATACGTCGGGCTTATTAGTCGCGGCGAAAAACGATAACGCTCACCGCTCGCTAAGCTCACAACTTGCGGAGCGGTCGCTGTCGCGAACCTATGAAACGGTGATTATAGGCTCGTTCAAGGACTTGTCCGGGGTTATTGATATGCCCGTCGGACGTAATCCGCGTGACCGCAAAAAAATGGCCGTAGTCAAAAGCGGAGGTCGTAACGCAGTTACTCATTGGGAGCTAATCGCAAGATACAAGGGTTACTCTCACTTGAGGTGCAAACTCGAAACCGGACGAACTCACCAAATTAGAGTACACTTAGCGGCGTTAGGGCATCCGGTGGTCGGCGATGCTCTGTACGGTTCCGCGAAGAATCAGTTTGGACTTGAGGGTCAGTGTTTGCACGCGCGTGAGCTTAGACTAATACACCCGCGCTCCGGCGAGGCGATGAGTTTCTCCGCTCCGCTCCCTGATTATTTTGAAAGCGTACTGAAAAAGCTGGAAGATTAACTCTAAACTAGGTAAACGCCCGCCCTCCGCTAACCGGCGAGGGCGGGCGTAATTTGTGTAGTTTGTACAAAAGCGCGCTTTTTGGATATATTAACCGTCTAACAGTAAATCGCGTGACAAATCCGGCAAACGCGTTATTTATCTGACTTTTTCAACGGTTGATTTCTATATTATTAATACAAATCAATACATAATCGAAGCCATAAGGATTGTAAATCTTAACGAAAATCAAAAAACGTGTCGTTTTATAATTGTCTTATTAGCAAAATTGTGATATAATGGGTAATAAAGAATAATTCGGGAATATTTAGCTTGAATTAGTCAAAAAATGTTGAATAACAAAATTGCGGATTTTGTGTTACTTTTCAGCAAAACGGATTTTATCTCCGAAAAAATTCATAATGCGAGGATAATAATATGAAATACATA
>JAISKY010000302.1 GCA_031260745.1 Oscillospiraceae bacterium | reverse complement strand
GTGACAAGGGTCGCCCTCTATTTTTACAAGCTCATCGCCTTTCATATACGCCAATACTCCGCAGCCGCCGTGACAGCCGGGACCGGGCGACCACACCGTAGTGCGTTCTATTCTGTCGTAATCTAATGCCATATATCTTAATTGCTCCTTCCGAGATTATTCCCATTTATTATTCTAACACAATTCTAAGAAAATAGCAATATATTTCACATTTTGTTTTTCACAAAGTCTAACGCCTTAACACGCATACGCAAACCAAGAAAAAACCGCGCACTAACGGCGCGGCTTTTTTGTGCGGCAAGCGATATGTCTAAATCCCGGACTTCGCGTTGCGGTTAATTCGGTTGGCGATAAAACCCGCTCCGAATCCGTTGTCTATATTAACGACGCTAACGCCGGAGGCGCAGGAATTAAGCATCGCAAGCAACGCCGCAAGTCCTCCGAAGGACGCTCCGTAGCCTACGCTGGTTGGAACTCCGACAACCGGACAATCGGCAAGTCCGCCGATTACCGACGCTAACGCGCCCTCCATTCCCGCGACGGCGATTACGCAGTTAGCGCCCTCCAACACGTCAAGGTTGTGCAAAAGCCTATGTAACCCGGCGACTCCGACGTCGTAAAGACGCTCCACGTGACTTCCAAGTGTTTCTGCGGTGATTGCCGCTTCCTCGCAAACTCCGATGTCGCTTGTACCGCCGCAGGCAACGACGACTTTACCGTACTTTGGAGTTGAGTCGTCCGGCAGAACTACCATAATCCGCGCTGACGCGTGATACTCAAACGGAATGTTCAGAGTTTTCGCCAGTATGTCCGCTTTGTCCTGACTTAGCCGAGTAACTAAAATATTTTTCGCGCCCTTGTTGGCAAGCGCGGACGCTATTCCGAGTATTTGCTCCGGAGTTTTACTTTCGCCGTAAACGACTTCGCCCTCTCCGGTGCGTTTGGCGCGGTGGTGGTCAACTTTTGCGTATCCCAAATCTTCGTAGTTCATATATACAGTGAACAGCGAACAATGAACGGTGAACAGTGAACAATTTCCAAGCCGCTAAGTCTACGCGTTGATTGTCGGCAGCTCAATTACGGTAATTGTTCACTGTTCACTGTTATCTGTTCACTGTTAGTTCCCTTTCACAAGTTCCGCTTTGCCGTCAATGGCTTTTAGTATCACGGTGTCGCCCGGAAGGAACGAACCGTCCAGCATTTTCTCCGCGATTCCGTCCTCGACCGCGCTTTGAATCGCCCGGCGAAGCGGACGCGCTCCGTATACCGGGTCGTAACCCGTCGCGGCAAGTAAATCAACCGCTTCGTCCTCTGATTCAAGCGTAATGTTAAGCTCCGCGACGCGCTTTGCGATTTCACGCAGCATATTGTTCGCGATTTCCCTGATGTTCTCTTTGGAAAGCTGACTGAACACAATTACGTCGTCGATACGGTTGAGGAACTCCGGACGGAACATTTTTTTCAGCTCCGCAGTAACGCTCTTTTTGATTTCCTCGTAAGATTTCTCACCCGTAGACGTACCCACGTTGAAGCCCAGCGGCTTTGTATCGTCGGTGATTGACTTCGCTCCGATGTTGGAGGTCATTACAATAACCGCGTTTTTGAAGTCAATTCTATGACCCTGACCGTCCGTGAGAACTCCGTCCTCCATAATCTGGAGCATAATATTAAATACGTCGGGGTGAGCTTTCTCAATTTCGTCGAACAGTATAACTGAGTACGGTTTACGGCGAACTTTCTCGGTTAGCTGACCGCCCTCGTCGTAGCCTACATATCCGGGAGGCGAACCAATCAGCTTGCTTACGGTATGTTTCTCCATAAACTCCGACATATCGACTTTAATCATAGCGGCTTCATCGCCGAACAACGCTTCCGCTAACGCGCGGCATAGCTCGGTTTTACCGACTCCGGTCGGACCAAGAAACAGGAACGAGCCGGTCGGACGTTTCGGGTCTTTAAGTCCGACGCGACCGCGGCGAATCGCTTTGCTGACCGCTCTAACGGCTTCGTCCTGCGATACTACGCGTTTATGCAGTATATTTTCAAGGTCAAGCAGACGCGCGCTGTCGTCCTGCGTAAGACTTGTAACGGGAACTCCAGTCCAACTTCCCACGACGGCGGCGATGTCCTCCGCGATTACGTTGGTTCGAGCCGTGACTTCGCTGTTAGCCCAACGCTCGCGCTTTTCTTTTAGTTCGTCTATAAGTTTCGATTCCTGGTCGCGAAGCGCGGCAGCTCGTTCAAAATCCTGACCGCGTACAGCTTCGTCTTTTTCGTTTGATGTCTTTTCAAGTTTTTCCTCTAACTCTTTTAAGTCCGGAGGAACGGTACGCGACTGCATTCTAACGCGGGAGCAAGCCTCGTCTACAAGGTCAATTGCCTTATCAGGCAAGAAACGGTCGGTGATATAACGCGCGGACATCTTTACCGCCGCTTCTATAGCCTCGTCGGTAATCGAAAGTTTATGGTGAGCCTCGTAGCGGTCTTTCAAACCTTGCAGGATTAAAATGCTGTCCTCTTGGGTAGGTTCGTCAACCTTAACGGTTTGGAAACGGCGCTCTAACGCTCGGTCGCGCTCTACGTGCTTGCGGTATTCGTCGATTGTGGTAGCGCCGATTACCTGCACTTCGCCGCGGCTAAGCGCGGGTTTGATAATATTGGATGCGTCAAGCGTACCCTCGGCGGAGCCTGCTCCGATAACGGTGTGAAGCTCGTCAAGGAATAGGATAATCATTCCGTGAGATTGCAGAACCTCGTCCATTGTGTCTTTTATGCGTTCCTCAAATTCGCCGCGGTATTTTGTACCCGCGACCATCGCGGCAAGGTCAAGCATTACGATTCGGCGTCCGCGTAAATCCTCCGGAACATTTCCGGCGATTATCTTTTGAGCCAGTCCCTCGACAACGGCGGTTTTACCAACGCCGGGTTCGCCGATTAGCACCGGGTTATTCTTGGTGCGGCGGCTAAGAATCTGGATAATGCGCTGAACTTCCTCGTCACGCCCAATTACGGGGTCAAGTTTACCCTCCGACGCCATCGCGGTAAGGTCGCGGCTGAAGCGGTCTAGCGTAGGCGTGGCGGAATCGGGGTGCTGCTGGTTAATCTGCTGCCATACGGGCGAACCCGGAGGCGGGCCGCCGTTAGGAGCGCCCATACCCGCGAACAATCCTCCAAGCGAGTTGGGATTTACGTGAAACGGTCCGTGAACAATAAAGCCGTTGTTGCCGGCTTCGGCCGGGCCTTGCCCGCCCGGAGTCTGCGGAGGCTGACCGCCGGACTGCTGTTGAGGCGGTTTGCCGCCGGTAAGCTCCGTATAGAGCTTGTTAAGGTCAACGCCCAACGCTCCGATAATCCTCGCGCCAATACTGTCGTGTTCGCGCAGCATTGCCATAAGCAGATGTTCGGTGCCGATATAGTTGACGTTCAGACGCGCAGCTTCTCCGCCGGCGCGTTCAATGATACGCTTAGTACGCGGCGTTAAGCCCTGACTGGGCTGAGCGCCCGGCTCACCCTTGCCGACGCTGTCAACGACGACTTTGGTGATTTTTGGATTGTCAAGTCCGTATTTGCTAAGCGTTTTCGCGGCGATTCCGCTTTCCTCGCGGATAAGCCCAAGCAGAATATGCTCGGAGCCGACATAGCTATGTCCAAGCTCGCCCGCCGCGTCCTGGGCGAGATTTATAACGCGCTTCGCGCGTTCCGTGAATTTATCTTCATAGTGCATATATTTACTCCTTTCTAAGTAAAACGGCGGGTTATACGGAGGACTTGATTGCCTTTCGCAATACGGTAGCCCTTACGGAGTTCATTTCAGGTTCGCTAAGGTCGCGTCCCGCCTCAAAGCAAAGTGTGTTCGGTTGGATTCGGTGTATCAGGCTGTCAATAGTACCGATAGGTACGTTAAGTTCCCCGATTGAGATTCCGACGCGCACCGCGCTAAGCAACTGCATAGCTTCGTCGCCTGATATGCTCCGCGCGTTAGTCAGAATCCCGAACGCCCGCCACACGTGGTCGTCGATATATCCGGGGTGATGGTCGTCAAGCGCGTGCTGTATCTCGCGTTCGCGAGTAATAATACGCAAAACAAGCGCGTTTAGGTTCTCGACGATTTGCCGGATAGTAAGCCCCATCGTCTGTTGGTTAGAAATCTGGTATAATCTGCCTACCGGTTTGGTTCCCTCACCGTAAAACCCCCGGATAGTATAACCGCTTTTGGCAAGCCGCGCTGTCAACCCGTGAATCGAACCGCTGTCGGTATGCGCCGGAAGGTGAAGCATTACGCTTGCTCTGATACCCGTACCTAAGTTCGTAGGACAGCGAGTAAGCCAGCCTAAATCCTTGTCGGACGCGAAATCGAAATGGTCGGACAGCATTGTTTCCAGTTTGCCTACGGTTTCAAGACAACCGAATAATGACAAGCCCTCGCCAAGCGCCTGAATACGGAGGTGGTCCTCCTCGTTAATCATAACGCTGACTTTTTCGTCGGGCGAAATCGCCGCTCCGCATACTCCGCGTTTATGGAACAAATCTTTTGAAATCAGGTGACGTTCCAACAGCGACGCGGCTTCAAACGGAGACTCGCGCTTCATATCGCTGATGTCAATAACGCGGAACGCGTCGCCTTCGGCAATGCCGCCGAGGAAATCTCCGACTTGCTCAAACACGCTAAGCTGTTGGGATTCATTCATCGCGCCCGGAAACGGGAACTCCGAAAGATTCCTCGCGAGCCTGATACGGGTGGACACCGCGATGTCGCCGAACGTCGGATAGTCGCGCAGTAAATCCGCGTACTCGGGAGGCGGCTCCGGAATCCGTAACGCGTGCATACGCTCAATATGAGGGTTCAGAATGTGAGCGAAAGTCACATAGCAGTGGGCGCAGCCCGCTTTGACGTTCTCAATGATGTCGTCCTCGTTGGAGCCGCAGACCGGACAGGTCGGTGATGACGCCGACATTAATTCGTCTATGCTCAGGTGATGCCCTGATGATGTATTGTTGAACATTTTACAACACCCCCACACTAATTATATTACCCAAAGCAAACATTGTCAAGTAAATTTTTGCTTCTCCCAGTGAATTTTGTGTGAACAAACGGAATTTAAGAGAGCGGAGATAAGAAAGCAGAGAGCAGAGATACCCGAATTTACAGATTTTTCGTTTATATGTTAAAAGTACAAATTTAGTTATTTCTGCTTTCTGCTCTCTTATCTCTGCTCTAAAGATAAAAGTTTATGTTGCATTTTTAAGGAATTGTGATATAATAAATCCTAATTGGAAAATAAGAAGGGGGAATTACTTTGGCAGAGATAAAATGGCTCTGGGGAATGCTAAAGGGACATCGGTTCAGGTATCTGGTCAGTTTCGCGCTGTCTGTGCTTACGCCATTGTTCGCAATCATCAATCCGGAACTGACGCGGCGGCTTGTGGACGACGTATTTGTGCTAAACGCTAACGGTGAGTACATTGTTAATACGGCGACAACGCTGCTGATTCCGTTGGTGTTGGCAATGATTGGGACAAGATTCCTGCGGACAATGCTCGATTATTCGGGTGTCGCGTTAGTGGAAAGCTCGTCGCTCGGAATGTTGTACAATCTGAGAATGAAACTGTACAGGCATTTGCAAAAACAGGATATGAACTTTTTCGGCTCAATTTCATCGGGCGATTTAATGACAATCCTGACGAGTGACGTCGATATGGTACGGCACAATCTGGTGTTTGTATTCAGGCAGATTTTCTCAAGCAGTATACTGTACATAGTCGCGGCGGTGTACTACTTCACGATTAACTGGAAGTTCGCGCTGTGTATGCTTGCGATAACTCCGTTTATACTTCTCGTGTCGATGCTTTACCGCACAAAAGTTAAGGGCATATACAAGGAACTTCGCCGCAGACTAAGTAAGCTGAACACGGACGCTCAGGAGAACATCGAGGGCAACCGAGTAGTTAAGGCGTTCGCGAACGAACCGCTTGAAATTGAAAAGTTTGACGAAAAAAGCAAAGCGTTCCGTGAGCAGAACCTATACGCTCAAAAAGTTTGGCTAAAGTTTTTTCCGATAATCAACGGGCTTACGGAATGCGGAAATATCGTCGCGATTTTAGTTGGCGGAATATTCCTTATTCAAGGTCAGATGAGTTTCGGAGATTTGATTGCGTTTACGTCGCTAAGTTGGGCGGTTATGTTTCCGTTCCAGATGCTGGGTCAGTTATTTAACGACTTGCAAAGATTTTTCGCGTCAGCCGGTAAAATTATGGACGTACTTTCAAGCGAGCCTCAAGTCCAGAATACCGGAAAATACGCTCCGTCGAAAGATGATTTCCGCGGTGAGGTCGAATTCAAAAATGTCAGCTTTTCGTTTGAGGAACATAAAGTGCTTGACGGCGTAAGTTTCGTAATCCCCGCGGGTAAGACCTGCGCGCTGATGGGCGAAACCGGAAGCGGTAAAACGCTAATCGCCGATTTGCTAAGTCGGTTCTACGATGTTGAAAGCGGAGAGGTTCTCGTTGACGGAGTAGACGTACGCGAATGGGATTTGGGCGTACTGCGCTCACACATGGGCATTACGACTCAGGAGGTGTTCCTGTTCAGCGATACGGTGGACAGCAACATCGCCTACGGAGATTTCGGATTGCCGGAGGAAGAAGTGCGTAGGTTCGCGCAAATCTCCGCGGCTCAGTTTATTGACTATATGCCGGAGGGCTATGAAACAATCGTCGGGGAGCGCGGAGTAGGACTTTCCGGAGGTCAGAAACAGCGAATCGCGCTTGCGAGAGCGCTTGCGATTAAGCCCGGTATTCTGATTCTCGACGATACGACCAGCGCGGTCGATATGGAAACGGAGAAGTACATTCAAAGTCAGCTCGACCAGTTGGATTTCAGTTGTACGAAGCTGATTATCGCTCAACGTATATCCAGCGTCCGTAAGGCTGACCAGATTTTACTGCTTGAAAACGGACACATCGTGGAAAGCGGTTCACACGACGAGCTTATCGCGAAGCGCGGCGAATATTATGACCTGTGGAAGATTCAGGCAGGAATCGGGGAGGCTGCGTAGATATGCAAAGAAATAAATATGATATTGACGAAACCTTAGATAGTCCGTTTAGTCTGAAACACCTGAAACGCAGTTTCGTATACATACGCAGACACGGTAAAAAGCTGATACTGTCGATGATTGCGTCTTTAATAGCGAGTACGCTTCAGCTTAGCGTTCCGCAAATGCTTCAGCACGCTATTGACTATACTGTTCCGGCAAAGAACTACAAAGAGCTTGCGCTTTTAACCGTATGTACGGCGGTCGCGATAGTAATAAGCCTGTTCCTGATGCGCTACCGTATGTGGACTACGACGGAGGTCGGGCAGGACATCATATATGAAATCCGCGACGATTTATTCCGTCACATGCAAAAACTTCCGTTTACGTACTACGATAACCGTCCGCACGGAAAGATACTAATCCGGGTGGTGCAGTACGTAAACAGCGTATCTAACTTACTGTCGAACGGTATAATCGACTTTGTACTGGAGCTTTTGAACCTGATACTGATAGTCGTGTTTATGCTTGCTACAAGTCCGCAGCTTACGCTGGTGGTAGTCGCGGGACTGCCGGTATTCTTTATCATTATGTTCACGTTAAAACCGGCGCAGCGGCGTTCGTGGCAGAGAGTAAGCAACAAGAACTCCAATCTTAACAGTTACGCGGCCGAGAGCGTAAACGGAATGCGTATTACGCAGATATTCGCCCGCGAATCCAAAAACGAGGAAATCTTTGAGCGGCTCGCTATGCTCGCGAGGAAAGCTCACTTTAAGGCGGGTCTAATCGCGAACCTCGTAAACCCGTTTGTTGAGAATATCTCGCAGATTATCTTCGGCGCGCTGTACTTCGTCGGAGTGTTGGTTCTGAAAATTCCGGCGAGTTTCGGAATGCTGATGGCTATGGGCAACTACTCGTGGAGATTTTGGCAGCCGATTAACAGGCTTTCGCAGATTTACAACGAGTTTATGACCACTATCGCGTACCTTGAGCGTATCTTTGAAACGATGGACGAGAAAGTTGTAATTGACGACGCTCCGGACGCGTTTGAGATGCCGCAAATTAACGGCGAAGTTAAGTTTGAGAACGTAACTTTCGGATACGACGCTAACACCCGCGTACTTGAGAATCTGACGTTTACGGTTACGCCGGGGCAAAGCGTCGCGCTTGTCGGACCAACGGGCGCGGGTAAAACCACAATCGTAAATCTGCTGTCGCGGTTCTACGACCTAAACGGCGGCAAAATCACGATTGACGGCAACGACATATCGAAGGTGACACTGCATAGTTTACGTTCGCAGATGGGTATAATGCTCCAGGACAGTTTTATATTCAGCGGTACGATTGAGGACAATATCCGCTACGGGCGGCTTAGCGCGTCGCGTCAGGAGTTAATGGACGCGTGTAAGGTTGTCCACGCGGACGAATTTATTACAAGAGCGGAAAACGGCTACGAAACGAAGATAAAAGAACACGGCGGCAACCTCAGCCAGGGTCAGAAACAACTAATCGCGTTCGCGAGGACGATTATCTCCGACCCGCGTATACTGATACTCGACGAGGCTACCTCCGCGATTGACACTAAGACGGAGGCCTACGTTCAGGAGGGCATAAACCACCTTTTGGGCGGACGCACGAGTTTCATTATCGCTCACCGCCTGTCCACAATCCGCGAGTGCGACCGCATAATGTACGTAAAAGACGGCGGAATCTCCGAGCAGGGAACTCACGACGAGCTTATGGCTAAAAAAGGCGACTACTACGCGCTGTACAACTCGCAACTGCAAGAACTGTAAAACTGAAAGCTTGCAATTCAGCATTTGTAATTTATAATTTGTAATTTTATAGGAGGACACTAAATGGACGCCCCTACAATTTCGTTTTACTTTGGGGAAAATCAGATTAACTTAAACTTTCCGAGCGGGTTTCGGCTGTTCGGGTGGACGTTTCACCTTTACGGCGCGATAATCGCGATAGGGTTTATCCTCGCTGCGCTGTACGCGCTTAAACGCCGTAAGTATTTCGGAATACACGACGACAGCGTATTCGATATGCTGTTCTTCGGAGTTCCGTTCGGCGTAATCGGCGCGAGAGCGTACTACCTGATATTCAGCGAACGCGATTGGAGCGGCAGCTTTACCGATAATCTTCTGGACTCGCTGAAAATCTGGAATGGCGGGTTGGCGATTTACGGCGGGATAATCGGCGCGGTAATCGGAATAATCCTGTTCGGGGTTTATCAGCGGCGCAAGAACAAAAAAGACGGTAAGACGTTCAAACTCGCGCCGTATCTGGACTTAGTCGCGCTGGGATTCCTAATCGGTCAGGCGGTCGGACGCTGGGGCAACTTCACAAACCGCGAGTGTTACGGTTCAGTAACTACCTTGCCGTGGCGTATGGGACTGACGATAGACGGAGTTACGCGAAG
>JAISKY010000273.1 GCA_031260745.1 Oscillospiraceae bacterium | reverse complement strand
AATACCGATAGGAAATTACAAATTACCTGTTGCGACAACAATTATTCATTTTTGGTTTTGTTTCGGCTCATCGGGGTGATGATTGGGACGCGGCGACGGCGGCAATCCTTGCGGGAGTTTACGCGGTATAGCAGAATAGCGCGATTAGTGATTTTGCATAAATAGTTTGAAAATATGCTTGACATTATGGGTGAGTTGTGGTAAACTGAGTAAAACTATTCAAACATAAGGAGTGCTACTATGAAAAATTTCGCGGGTAAAATTGCGTTTATCACCGGAGCCGCGTCCGGAGCCGGTCTCGGTCAGGCAAAAGTGTTCTCAAAGGCGGGAATGAAAGTTGCCATCGCTGACGTTCGTCAGGACGCGTTGGACAAGGCTGTCGGTGAAATCACAGCGTATTCGGGCGCTAAGGCGAGCGATGTTCTTGCGCTGAAAGTTGATTTGACTAACCGTGACGAGTACAAAGCGGCGGCCGATAAGGTTGAAGCTACGTTCGGAGGTCCTCCGCATCTGCTGATTCAGACGGCGGGCGTTAACTCGTTCGGACCGGTTGAAGCGTCTACGTTTGAGGACTTTGACTGGGTTGTCGGAGTATGCTTTAACCACGTCGTAAACGGACTGCTGATTTTCGTACCGCGTATGATTAAAGCCTACGCGCATAAAACGGAATTTTACGTCGCCACAACGTCGTCAATGGGCGCGTTTATGGCGGGTTCGGGAACCGGACCGTATTCGGCGGCTAAAGCGGCGGTAAATAACCTGATGTACAGCTATGCCGAAGCGTTGAAACCTTACGGCGGCGGCGCTACGGTGCTTTGCCCGGGTAATATCAACTCTAATATCGGTAACGCCGAGAAGTTCCGTCCGGCTCACCTTAAAAACACGGGCTATCATATTTCCGATGGTACGATAAAGCACCTTAACTCTGTTCACGCTACCGGAATCGACCCCGTAGAACTTGGTGAAATACTTAAAGAAGCTATTGAGAGCGAACGCGTCATTTGTCTGCCAGACCACAATCCGGAGAATTGGGCGAATCAACTGCGCGGTCAGAATGAAACCATTGAGGATTATACGCTTCCTCGTACCGAGCGTGAGGCTAAAGCCGCCGCTCGTATGGCTGAAATGATGAAGCAGTTCGCGCCAAAGGACGGCGAGGAAGCTCCGCGTCCGATGATGTGGGAAATTCCCGAAGGCGCAGAGCAGTTTGGTCAGGGTCGCAAAGACATTGATTGGCTGGACGACAGCAGAAAAGCAAAATAAGTTGAGCGACTTAGCACGCGTATAGTTGCCAACCATTCAATAAGACACGCTACCATTATGGCAGCGTGTCTTTCGCGGTTTCGGATGTTTCGCGTCAGAACGGAAATCACAAGACGACGGAGTTTTCGATGACAATCACATCTTCGGAGGGCGACGCGGCGATAATGGTATAGGGTTCGGAGATAACCGTTACTTGGTCGTTGTAGTACGGCTCTGACGGAGCTTCGGACTTTGGCAGAGCGATTGTCATTCTCGTGCCGATGTCCTCACGCGATAGCGCCTCCAGATGTCCGCTGTGGCGGGTAACAATCCACTTCGCGATTGCCAGCCCAAGTCCGGCTCCGCCGGTGGCGCGGGTTCGAGAAGCGTCGGCTCTGGTGAAACGCTCAAACACGTGAGGCAGTACGTCAGGCGCGATTCCGATTCCGCTGTCGCTGACCGCGATTTGCGCGTAGTCGCCGCCGGAACTGGCGACGGAGATTACTCCGCCCGCGTCGGTATATTTTATCGCGTTGTCCACCAGTATCCGTACCGCCTGTTTTATCAGAGCGCGGTCGGCGTTGACGAATACGCGCTCCGTATTCAGTTTGAACGTGTGAGCCGGGTCAATCATAGACGTTTCGCTGACGATTTCGGACGCAAGCTCCGCAAGGTCGAACAGCGTCGGCTCAAGCGCGATTGTGTCACTGTCGCCGCGAGCCAGGAATAGTAACTGCTCCACGAGGTCTTTCATATTAGCGGTTTCGTTCTTAATCGCGGTGATTGATTCCTGTAGAGCTTTTTCATCGTTTTTACCCCAACGGTCAAGCAGATTCGCGTAGCCTTGAATTACGGAAATCGGAGTTCTAAGCTCGTGCGACGCGTCCGATACAAACTGTACCTGAGCGTGATACGCCGCGTCAATACGGTCAAGCATACCGTTGATTGCGGCGGCAAGTCCGCGAAGCTCCGTGTGTTCGCCGACGACGTTTATTCGGCTGCTAAGCCGTTCCGCGTCTATGTTGCCGAGTTGTCCGGCAAGCGACGCCATAGCGTCAGGCGCGGGCTTTTTATCTTGCGATACGCCGGTTTTTTTATCAGCTACGCCGGTTTTAAGCTCGTTGGCGGCTTTCGCGAGGTCGGACAGCGGATTGAGCATGCGCCGCGTCAGACGGTAGTTTTTAACCGTGTTGGAGATAAGCGTCAGCGCTTCAAAGACGCCGATAACTCCGCAAAATACCCCAATCAGAGCGTTAACGTCGTTGCTAGCGGGCAAATAGAACCTAGCTATACCAATATCCGCGCAGCGCCAACCGTTCCGCCACGCTTCACCGGCGTAAAAAAGTCCGTTAATCGTTTCGCCGCCGTAAGTTACGCTACCGACAAGTGTCACGCATAGTCCGAGCAGTAAGCCGAGTCCGATTACGTCAATCCAGAAAAACGCGAAAAACTGTCTGAAAAACAGTCTCGCGGTCATTTTGCGCGCGATAGATTTATTCATTAGTCACCTCGTATAACATATCCGACGCCGCGCACCGTGGAAATCAGCTTAATCCCAAGCACGTCGTCGATTTTTTGGCGCAGAAACCTTACGTACACGTCAACCGTATTCGTGCCGCCGTCAAAGTCAAAATCCCACACGTTGTCAAGAAGTTGGTCGCGGGTAAGCACGATGCCTTTGTTACGCATTAGGTATTCCAACAGGTCAAACTCGCGCTTTGAGAGTTCGACCGGAGTTCCGTTAGCCGTGACCTCGCGGCGTTTCGGGCTAAGTTTAACCCCGCACAGTTCAATTGTATCGTCCTCGCGCGTAACCGTCGAGTGTTTCCTAAGCGCGGCGCGGATTCTCGCAAGCAGTTCCTCAAT
>JAISKY010000245.1 GCA_031260745.1 Oscillospiraceae bacterium | reverse complement strand
GTATCGCTCACTATTACGAGGATTACCACGGCGTTAGGATAAGCGACGCTACGGCTCGTCAGGCGGTATTGCTGTCCGAGCGTTATATAACCGACCGCTATTTGCCGGACAAAGCGATTGACCTGATTGACGAAGCCGCATCCGCGCTGAACCTGAAAGACAACCATTCGGGACGTATGGATGAAATCCGCAGAGAAATTGAGGATTTGGACAAGGAGCGCGAATATTTGCTCGCGGTTAACGGCGGAGAGGAAACGTATAAGCGGCTTGCGGATATTCAAACGCAGGAGATTAATCTTGACAGCGAGTTTGACGGGCTCGCTAAGGCGACCCAGCCGGAACTTACCGTCGAAGGTTTAGCTAAAGTTATCGAACAATGGACGAAGATTCCAGCCAGCAGTATCAACGAGGACGAATATGAAAAGCTGTCTAAGCTGAACGAGCGTCTTAAAACTCATCTAATCGGACAGGACGACGCGGTTGAAACGGTGTGCGCGGCGATTCGGCGCTCCCGCGTAGGGATTTCCGCGAAGCGGAAACCGGTTAGCTTTATCTTCGTCGGTTCTACCGGCGTCGGTAAGACGGAACTTGTCAAGCGGCTGTCAAGCGATTTGTTTGACTCGCCGGATTCGTTGATACGTTTCGATATGTCGGAGTTTATGGAGAAGCACACGTCGTCAAGGCTTGTAGGTTCGCCTCCGGGCTATGTCGGTTACGATGAAGCGGGTCAACTTACGGAGAAAATCCGCCGCCGTCCGTACTCCGTGATTTTGTTCGATGAAATTGAAAAAGCTCACCCCGACGTGATGAACATATTGTTGCAGATATTGGACGACGGACGGCTGACGGACTCGCACGGCCGCGTAGTCAGCTTCGAGAATACCGTTATTATTATGACGACTAACGCGGGCAGTGACAAGAAAGACGGTTCCGTAGGGTTCAACCGCTCCGTAACGGAGCAAGGGAAAGAGAAAGCTGAGAAGGCTCTCAAAGATTTTCTGCGTCCGGAGTTCATTAACCGCGTTGACGAAATTGTATACTTCAACAGGCTTAGCGAGGAAGATTTCGTGAAAATCGCGGGGATTATGATGCTAGAGCTTAAAGAAAGTATGGCGGAGAAAAACCTTACGCTGGTATATGACATTTCGCTGTTACAGTATCTGGCGAAAAAAGCGTATTCGCTGACCTACGGCGCGAGAAACCTGCGTAGGTTGATTCAGAAAGAAGTTGAGGACGGAATTACCTCGGTGATTGTGTTTAACTACGCCGCGCCTGTGAGCCGCCTTTTAATAACCGCTAACGACGAGAAAATTGAGGTTAAAGCGGCGGAGCTCGGATTGATTACGGAGTGAATGAAAACATCTGATTTTTGGTACGATTTACCTGAGGAGCTTATCGCGCAGACGCCGTTGGAGCGGCGCGATTCCAGTCGACTTATGTGCCTTGACAAGAATAGCGGAGAAATTCAGCATCGGCGGTTTAGCGACCTGCCGATGCTGCTTAACGCGGGCGACGTCCTTGTGATGAACGACTCCAGAGTGCTTCCGGCGCGGTTACTTGGAACAATAGGCGTGTCAAACGCGGAAATTTTACTTTTGAACGACAAAGGCGGCGACATTTGGGAGTGCCTTGTAAAACCGGGCAGAAAACTACGCGCGGGAGCTAAGGTTACGTTCGGCGGCGAACTACAAGCGGAAATAATTGAGGTTTTACCGGACGGAAACCGGCTCGTAAAATTTGAATACGGGGGCTTGTTCCTTGAGGTTTTGGAGCGGCTCGGAACAATGCCGCTGCCGCCGTACATTAAGGCTCGACTGGAGGACAGCGAGCGCTATCAAACGGTGTACTCTAAAGAGCTTGGCTCGGCGGCGGCGCCGACCGCGGGTTTGCATTTTACTCCGGAGCTTTTGGAAACGCTAAAGGCGAAAGGCGTTGAGCTTAGGTGGCTGACTTTGCGCGTCGGACTTGGCACGTTCCGACCGGTTAAGGTCGAGAACGTGTCGGAACATAAAATGCACTCGGAGTATTGCGTTGTGCCGGAGGAAACTAAGAACGCGGTCGCGCTTGCCAAAGCCGAGGGTCGGCGAGTTGTCGCGGTAGGCACTACCGCGTGCCGCGCTTTGGAGAGCTTCGCGGAGCTTGACTCCGGCGTAACCTCCGGTTGGGTGAATATTTTTATATATCCCGGCTATACGTTCAAAGCCGTAGACGCGTTGATTACGAACTTCCATCTGCCGGAAAGCACTTTGATAATGCTGGTGTCCGCGCTAGCTGGACGCGAGAACGTACTTAGCGCCTACAAAACCGCGGTAAACGAACGCTACAGATTTTTCAGCTTCGGAGACGCGATGTTCATAGGAGACGTGAAGTAATATTTACCATATAAACGCGTGAAAGCCCTGATTACTTGAGGTTTCAGGGCTTTTTACTATTCATCGCCCTTGTACAAAAATCGGTGTTCCATACCGTTTTTGAAGCGGACAGACTCAATTCTGCCGTCTTTTATACAAAAGTTTTGTACGACTGAGTTCAAGAAATCCTTGACTATGCGAGGGTCAATTTTCCGGACAAACTTTTCGTAATCAACCTCCCTCTTGTCGGTGAGCTGTTGGGTCAAGATGAAGTACGATGCGCGTTCGATAAATTCCTCGTCGGACAAGGAGAAATGGCTTGTGCGGTCCTTTTCGAGCAATTCGATTCGTGCGTCAATATTAGTGAGTTCATCGGTTATCCGCTTCTTTTCGACAAGGTAGTCTTTTTCGGCGATAGCTGATTCTCCGTACAGGAATAGGCTTTGCAGTCTGGCGAGAGCGCGTTCTGAGCGTCGCTTTTCTGAAACCAATAAGTCAATCTCTTGAGGCTTGTTCTCCGCTCCCTCGGTAGAGCGTTCGTTGATTGTGTACGGAACGTCGGGAATCTTGTTACGGCGTAAGGTGTCGTATAGCTCCTGAAGACCGGCACCCTCTATGTGTTCCACGTCGGCAAGGATTTTTCCTCGAAGGAGCTTCTTTTCAAGAATTTCAATGCTTGTGCTTACGCCAAAGCTCCGTTGAGACTTCATCATATTTGCGATATAGTTTAGAGCGAACGGACCGAGAACGACGTCTGAAACATATTTGTTATCGCAGTCATTGAATCTTTTCCTGCGAGAGCAAGAATATACTGACGGTCTCCAACCGTCGCGTCGCGCTCTGTCGGGAGCGGCGTTCAAGCCAGACCCACAGCTTCCACACTTCAGAAGTCCGGCGAATATATGAACATTGCCGCGATTGTAAGTTACGCCACCGCCAACTATACGCCTGTTTCCGGTGAGAATATCGGACACCCTATCCCATTGTTCGCGGTCAATGATTGGGTCGTGGTGATTCTCGACCATTACCCAGTCAGCTTCGTCCTTGAAATCGTGACCGGCATTTCCGGTTTGAGCTTCATCGCGATAATTATAGCGATAGGTTCCGATGTAAAACGGACTGCGTAAAATGCCGTTTAGCGAAACCGGACTCCAAGCCGCTCCGCGCCGGGATTTCAGACCTTTTTCGTTCATAGCCTTAGCTACGACAGTGAGAGATTTTTCGCGCTCGTACATATCGAAAATCATACGGACTACCGCCGACTCGTTATCTGCAATAGAGAATGTGTTGGTTTGCTTCTCGTACTCGTAACCGTAAGGTATGCGTCCGCCGTTCCATTGTCCGTTGGCGGCGCGGGAGAGCATAATGGCGGTAACGCGTTCGGACGTTACCTTACGTTCAAGCTCGGCAAAAACGAGAATGATTTTGAGCATCGCTTCGCCCATCGCGGAGGACGTGTCGAACTGTTCGTTTTTACTCACGAACGTCACACCCAGCCTTTTGATTTCCTCGTACATTGAAGCGAAGTCAATTAGGTTACGGCTGATTCGGTCAATCTTCCAGACTACGAGGTGGGAAAACTCTCCGGTGCGTAGGCGAGCCATCATCTGCTGATATGCCGGACGTTCGGTGTTCTTGGCGGAATATCCGGCGTCCTCGAATATCTCAAAGGATTCAAGATTAAGAGCATACTTGCAGTAGTTAGAAAGCTCGTCACGCTGTACCGGTAAGCTGTC
>JAISKY010000207.1 GCA_031260745.1 Oscillospiraceae bacterium | reverse complement strand
GTTTATCGCCGCTATGGTTTTGCTGTTAACGGCGACCGCTCTTGCGCCGCTGTTATCGCCCTACGACCCGATAGCTATAGATATGACCGCGTCGTTGAAACCTCCTTCTAGGACGCATTGGCTCGGAACTGACGTACTCGGACGCGACGTGTTCTCCAGAGCGCTATGGGGCGGGAGAATATCCGTACTGCTTGCCGTAGCCGCCGCCGCGTTAGCTATGCTGTTAGGAGCGGCGATTGGGTTCGTATCGGGGCTGAAAGGCGGATTGCTCGACACCGCAATCACCGGAGTTACAAACATATTTCAGGGATTACCGGGCATAACGATGATGATTGCAATATCCGCGCTGCTCGAATCGGGGGTTAAAAGTTTGCTGATTGCGCTTGTAGTTAACTCGTGGTCGGGGATTTCCCGAATCGTCCGTGGCAAAGTTTTGAGTTTACGCGAGGAAAGCTACGTAGAAAGCGCGCGCGCGTTGGGAGCAAGCGAAACTCGCATCATTCTGCGTTATTTACTGCCGAATCTGACCGCTGATATTGTCGTACTCTTCA
This sequence comes from Oscillospiraceae bacterium, assembly GCA_031260745.1. Taxonomy (GTDB): domain Bacteria; phylum Bacillota; class Clostridia; order Oscillospirales; family Oscillospiraceae; genus JAISJH01. The sequence continues at coordinate 2,937 of JAISKY010000207.1, read as the reverse complement.
CCGGACGAATAGGCGGAGTTGTGCTGTCAATCGCGTCGCTAAGTTACCTCGGATTGGGGTTACAACCGCCTACTCCGGATTGGGGCGTTATGATTAGCGAAGCCAGAGGAATTTTCCGTACCGCTCCCCTGTCGATTCTCGCTCCGGGAATGTGTCTGGTTATATTAACTTTCGGTATGAACAGTTTAGGCGAGCTTATTCGGCAGTATTTCGAGACTAAACAATAAAAAGAGGACTTAATGTGAATAGCGACATTATAATAGAAAACCTAACCGCGCAATTTATCCGAGCCGAGGGTAATGTAGCCGCCGTACGCGGAGTGTCTGTAACGCTTAAACGCGGACAGGTTACGGGAATTGTCGGCGAAAGCGGCAGCGGAAAATCGGTACTTGGTATGGCGATTCTGCGTCTGTTGCCGGACAACGCGGATGTAAGCGGTAAAATCATATTTGAGGGCGAGAACATTTTAGCTAAAAGCGAAAAGGATATGCTAAAACTTCGCGGAAGCCGGCTCGGTCTGATTCCGCAAAGTCCCTCGGAGTCCCTAAACCCCGCCGTAAAAATACGGCGGCAAGTTACGGAAATTTTCACGCTTCGCAAAAGAGTTCCTAACGCGGAGGAATCCGCCCGCAAACTGCTAGAGCGTTTTCAGCTTCCCGACGTTGACAGATGTATGAACGGCTACGGTTTCCAACTAAGCGGCGGTATGAAACAGCGGGTAGTAACCGCGTTCGGCGTGGGAGCGTCGCCGGAGTGGATAATCGCAGACGAACCGACGAAAGGCTTAGACAGCGTATTGGCGGGTCAGGTTCGGGAGGTTTTACGCGAAATCTCCAAAACCGCTAATATGCTCTTGATTACTCACGATTTATCGTTGGCGCAAAGTATTTGTGACGTAGTTATCGTTATGAACAACGGTCACATTTTGGAACAGGGCGATATTCTCAAAAACCCGTATCACCAGTACACTAAAGGGCTACTGGAATCCACTCCCGCCGGAGGAATGAAAGCTATGCCGCTGGTTCAGGACGCTCCGGACGGAGATTTGTGTCCGATTTGCGGTTGGTGTCCGCAACGCGAAAGCGATTGTAATAAACAACTTCCGCCGTTGGCGGAAGTTGACGGACGGAAAGTTAGGTGTTGGCGTTATGCTTAAAGCGGTGAATATTTCCAAGAGTTTCGCGCGGAGATTTGTCAAAAGTAACTCCGTGCCGGTTTTACGCGGCGTTAATATTGAAATTCCCGCCGGGCAAACGGCGGGTTTAATGGGCAATAGCGGCGGCGGAAAATCCACGCTCGCAAGGATTTTACTGGGACTTTTGAGCGCCGACAGCGGACAGGTATTTTTCGACGGTAAAGATATTACGAACATATCAGGTTCGGAGCGGGTATTACTGCGCCGCAAAATGCAAATAGTGTTCCAGAATCCGGAAAGCGCGTTGAATCCGCGTATGACTATCCTGCAAAATCTGCTTGAGCCTATGGCGATACAGCGTATGTACTCCGAACAACCTCGCCGCGACCTAATCTCGGAGTATTTAGAACGCGTAGGCATAAGCCAAAAACTCCTGACGCGCTATCCGCGAGAAATCAGCGGCGGCGAGGCTCAGCGAGTTATGCTCGCGAGAATCCTGACGCTAAAACCTAAGTTTATCGTACTTGACGAGCCTACGTCTATGCTTGATATGTCGGTACAGGCTCAAATACTGACTTTACTGAAACAATTACAACGCGAGATGGAACTGACCTACCTATTAATTTCTCACGACTTAGAGATTACGCATTGGTTTTCGGACAGAGTATATACGCTTGAAAACGGCAGAGCATATTTAGCGTGAGCAATCGCGTACAAACACTTTTTTAGACTTAATATAAGATTGACATTTCTCGCGAAGTATGTTATATTATGCAGGATAGAAATCAATATCGAATAGCTGACTCCGCGATTTCTTATAAAATACCAATAATTCTAAAAAGAGAGAACACAATGAGCTTTGAAAAAAACAGAAAAAAATGCGCTGTAGTTAAACTCGGCACTACTACGGTAATGCGCGAGGACACTTTGACCGTAAATCTGCGGTTGCTCGACCAGGTAGCCAGAGTGCTGTCCGACATTCGCGGCAGCGGTTGGGATATTATTCTTGTAAGCTCCGGCGCGATTGCAGTCGGATGCAATAAGTTGCGCTTCGCCGCGCGTCCCGATGAACTACGAATGAAACAAGCGGCGGCGGCGGTCGGACAGCTTGAACTTATGCACCTGTACGACAAAATGTTCGGAGAGTACGGTCAAACGGTCGCTCAGATTCTGCTTACCGACGAGGACGTTGCGAACGCCTCTAGGCGCGAGAATCTTCGCAACACGTTCAGCGCGTTGCTGGAGCTTGGCGTTATTCCCGTCGTAAACGAGAACGACAGCGTATCGACGAGCGAAGTCGAAACGGGTTCCGCAAGAGTTTTGGGCGACAACGACACTCTTTCCGCGATTGTCGCTAAACTTGTCGGAGCCGATAAGTTGATTCTGCTTTCGGACGTCGAGAAACTGTACGACAGCGACCCTCGTTCCAATCCCGACGCAAAAGCTATTACGGAGATACGCGAGATTACTCCGGAGATAAGAGCCATCGCGGGCGACGGCGGCAAATGGGGTACCGGGGGTATGAAAACCAAACTTTCGGCGGGCGAGCTTGCGCTTGAAAATGGTATTGAGATGACAATTACTCACGGCAAAAACGTCGAGAGTATCTACGGTATTCTAGAGGGCGAAAAAATCGGAACTACATTCCGTAGAGATGAATAATTATTCACCTCTATAAAAAAACAAAAACCTGCCTATAAAAGTCAAGCCCCAAAATGAAAAAGTTGAGGGATTTTTCGGCAGGCTAAAATGTGTATAGCAAAGCGGACGGACGAGGTTGAGATTTTTTTAACAACCGCCGC
>JAISKY010000182.1 GCA_031260745.1 Oscillospiraceae bacterium | reverse complement strand
CGATACGAATTTTTCTGCCGACCTCACCATTATGGAGGAAGCTAACGAGTTCCTCAGCCGTGTTCGCGGAGACGGCGTACTGCCGCTTATAACCTCGTGTTCACCCGGCTGGGTTAAATTCTGCGAGCATAAATATCCGGAGTTTATCCCGAATCTCTCAACGTGCAAATCGCCTCAGCAGATGTTCGGCGCGATTGCTAAAACCTGGTACGCCGAAAGGAAAGGCATCGACCCCAAAGACGTCTTTGTCGCAAGCGTTATGCCCTGCACGGCAAAAAAATTCGAGGTCGGGCGCGACCACGAAAACGAACACGGAGTTACCGACGTTGACGTAGCGTTAACCACGCGTGAAATCAGCCGTATGATTAAACGCGCCGGCATTATGTTTCCGCAGTTACCCGACGAGCATTTCGACGCGCTGTTAGGCGAAGGCACCGGAGCCGCGACAATTTTCGGCACGACGGGCGGCGTTATGGAGGCTGCGTTACGCACTGCGGTAGAGTCGCTTACGGGCGAGAAATCCGAATCCGTAGACTATACGGAGGTTCGCGGCACAAAAGGCATAAAAGAGGCGACATACCACGTCGCCGGACTTGACATTAACGTCGCCGTCGCCTCCGGACTTCAAAACGCGTCAACGCTGTTGGAGGCTGTTAAAAGCGGCGAAAAGCAATACCATTTTATCGAGATTATGGGTTGCCCCGGAGGGTGTATCAACGGCGGAGGTCAACCCGTTCAGCCCGCGTCCGTCCGTAACATAGTTGACCTGAAATCCGCAAGAGCGGCGGCGCTGTACGAGGCCGACCGCAACAGCGCGATTCGGAAATCCCACGAGAACCCGCTGATAATTCGGCTATATGAGGAACTTTTGAAGGAACCCGGCTCGCATACGGCTCACGAGCTATTGCACACGCATTACAAAAAACGCGCGAGGTTCTGATTAGTTCGTAAACCCCGCTTTGTCCGTCCCTGCGGTAGTTATGTCCGATAGCAGTATTACCGCAGGGACGTTCGTTAGCTGTCCCGAAAATACCATTCAAAGGAACTATATTGTGTTTAGGAAACTTATAACGCTTTGCGTGATTATGCTGTACGCTGTTTTTTCGCTTTACGGTTGTACGCGGACCGCGCAAACTCCCGCAGCGCAAACTGAAACTCCCGTCGGCAGAATTATCGTTGACCACAACGGCGATACTGTAACGCTGCCCTCCGCGATTAACCGCGTGGCGGTAACGTCGATTTATCCGTTGCCGGCGTTTATCTCGATGTACCTCGGTTCAGCGGAGAAAATCGTCGGTATGCACTCCGTTTCGATGTCCGCCGCCGAAAGCGGTACTCTCGGCAAATTGTTTCCGGAGATACTTAACGCCGATACCGGGTGGATTCAGGGCGATGTGCTCAACGCGGAGGAACTGCTAAAGCTCGCTCCGGACGTGGTGTTCTATAACGCCGCAAGCGCCGCTCAGAAAGAGGCGCTTATCGAGGCGGGCATACCCGCAATCGGAATACACGCCACCAAATGGAACTTTGACGCAATTGTTACGTTCGACAAGTGGCTTGAGATAATCGAGCAGGTTTTCCCCGGCGAAAGCCGCGTTTCCGGAGTTTCGGAGTACAGCGGCAGCGTACTCGCGGAGATTACCGATAAAGTCGGCGACATTCCCGATGACGAGCGTCGGCGAGCGATGTTCCTGTACCAGTACGACGAAACTGTTATGGTTACGTCCGGTAAAAACTTTTTCGGGCAATATTGGATTACCGCCGCCGGAGGTATCAACGTCGCCGAGGATATGACCGAGGTCGGCGTCAACGCCGTTATCAATATGGAGCAAGTCTACGCGTGGGACCCCGAAATCATCTACATCACGAACTTCACCGCCGCCCTCCCCGACGATTTGTACTTTAACCGCATAGGCGGCGATGACTGGAGCGAGGTTAACGCGGTCAAAAATAGGCGGGTGTTCAAACTCCCGCTCGGGGCTTACCGAACGTATACGCCGGGCATTGATACTCCGCTTACGCTGAAGTGGATGGCAAAAACAATGTACCCGGAGCTGTTTGAGGCTATGGATTTGGACCGGGAAGTCCGCGATTACTACTCTGACTTTTTCGGAGTGACCCTGACTGACGACGATATTCGGGCGATGTTCAATCCGACCGGCGCGGCGGGCGTAGCCGGATTTACCAACAAGTAATATGGAACCAAAAGAACGCTCCAAAAAAGACATACTTTGGGCAGTCGCGTTAATCGCCGCGCCTGTAATACTGGGGATTGCATCAATCGGCATAGGACGGTACGCTATCGGAGCGCGCGATATTATCGAATGTCTGTTCGCGCCGCTTTTCCCGAACGCTCAGGTCAGCGAGGTAACAACCCGCGTCATTTTCAACATTCGTCTGCCCAGAGTTTTACTCGCGCTCGTCGCGGGCGCGGGGCTTGCGGTCGCGGGCGCATCGTTTCAAAGCATATTCTCAAATCCGCTCGCGACTCCGGACACGCTTGGCGTAGCCTCCGGAGCGTCATTCGGCGCGGCGGCGGCTATTATGCTCGGGTATAAGATGTTATATGTGCAGTTATGGGCGGTATTCTTCGGAGTAGCCGCCGTTATGGTCGCGGTAGTGTTCACAAGCGGTCCGAAAGGGCGCGGAGGCACGATTATGCTGATACTCGCGGGAATGGTCGTCGGAGCGTTGTTTTCCGCGCTGTTGTCCGTTGTAAAGTATGTCGCCGACCCTCAGGACGCGCTGCCGGGCATTACGTTTTGGCTGATGGGTTCGCTTACCGGAACAACGTTTTCGCGCCTGGCGTTAGGTGCGCCGTTAATCATAACCGGAACGCTCGCGCTATATGCGATACGTTGGCGGCTTAATGTTATGAGCCTCCCCGAAAACGAGGCTCGCGCTATTGGCGTAAACGTGAAACTGGTCAGGATAATCGTAATAGCCGCGTCAACGGTGATAACGGCGGCGGTAATCGCGACGTGCGGGCAAATCGGCTGGATAGGCTTACTTGTTCCGCACATAGCCAGAATGATTTTCGGCAGTAACAATAAGCGCGTAATCCCCGCCTGTATCGGACTGGGAGCGGTATTTCTCCTAGTAACGGATACAGTCGCAAGAAGTGTAATCCCGTCGGAAATCCCGGTATCAATACTGACCGCCATAATAGGCGCGCCGATATTTATAGTTCTCCTAAGAAAAACAGGCGGAGTAAAATAGGTAACAGTGAACAGTGAACTGTTATATAAATGCTTGCGAGTTAGGAGCAGCTTTATACGGCGGCGGTGAAGATAGCGACATACTCTCAGGGACAAGCCAATTCACCGTCATCCAAGAGAAGCATCGCAGAATGAATGTCAACCTTATGCTTGACCGTATTGATGTAGCCCACCAACTGTACGATGAAATTCGCAAGCCTGTGTCAAAATCACTGAAACAGGAACCGGGCAATTCTTTCAATGCTTTTAATAACTTTGGAGATTTGTGGTATGACTTTGAGTTCTTTGCAGAAGCAAAAGAGTGTTATGAGTATGCTCTTGAAATCGGACTGAAAGATGAAGCCGCAGCACTCCGAAAAAAGATTAGCGATTGTGTGGCTCGCGCAGCCGAAATGCAATAATACACACTAAACACATATAACATCAACTAAACCATTGTAATTTGCGCCAATGTATGATATACTAATTTAGAGAATGAGTGGAGGACGAAACCGATAGCAACCGAACAGAATGACAACAACAACTCCTTGCCGGAAAAATGGGTTAATCTCGAAGATATTGCATTATACCTTAGCGTCAGTGAGGATACGGTACGCACTTGGATTCGGAACGGTAAAATTCCGGTCAGTCGTGCAGGCAAGCGATATAAATTCAAAATTTCTGAGGTGGACGCGTGGGTACGCGGTGGTTCGGAATCCGAATAATACGGACAAAAGTGTAAATCGAAGGAGAAGATACTATGGCGGTTAAGAAAAGCGAACTCTACTCAAGCCTGTGGGCAAGCTGCGACAGCCTACGCGGAGGTATGGACAGCTCGCAATACAAGTACTATATACTGACGCTTTTGTTCGTGAAGTACGTTTCGGACAAGTTCAAAGGCGTTGCTTACGGTGACATTGACGTGCCGGACGGTGGGAGCTTCGACGATATGCTCTCGTTGATTGGAAACAAGAACATCGGCGAGGAGATGGACAAAATCATCGCAAAGCTCGCCGAGGCTAACGATTTGCGCGGGGTTATCGACAACGCGCACTTCAATGACGAGGACAAGCTCGGCAAGGGCAAAGAAATGGTTGATAAGCTGAGCGAACTGCTCGGCATATTCCGCGACCAGATGCCGGACTTCAGTCGCAACCGCGCTGACGGCGATGACATTATCGGCGATGCTTACGAGTACCTTATGCGGAACTTTGCCACCGAGAGTGGTAAGAGCAAAGGGCAATTCTATACGCCTGCCGAAGTATCGCGGATACTCTCTAAAGTCGTCGGGATTGAATACGCCAAGGGGAGCGATACCACACTATACGACCCGGCTTGCGGTTCCGGCTCTCTGCTCATTCGAGCCGCCGAAGCCGCCCCTGTTGATGTAGCCATTTACGGTCAGGAGAAAGAAGGCACTACCGCCGGACTTGCGCGAATGAATCTCGTTCTGCATAACCGCGCCACCGCCGAGATTAAGGGCGGTTACAGTACGTTCTCCGACCCGCAGTATATGAACCCGAACGACGACAGAGCGTTGCGTCAGTTTGATTTCGTCGTAGTAAATCCTCCGTTTTCTGATAAGAACTGGACGCACGGATTGAAAGAGTACGGTCGCTTTGACGGCTACGGTGACCGACCGCCGCAGAAGAACGGCGACTTCGCTTGGCTACTCCACATCGTCAAGTCACTGAAGCGCAACGGCAAAGCGGCGGTTATCCTGCCCCACGGCGTACTGTTTCGCGGCAACGCCGAGGCGACTATACGCCAATCGCTCATTGATAACGGCTATATCAAGGGCATTATTGGCTTGCCCGCAAACCTATTCTACGGCACGAGCATACCCGCCTGCATTATTGTCATTGACAAAGAAAACGCCGACGAGCGCGACAGCATCTTTATGATTGACGCAAGCCGCAACTTCATTAAAGACGGCAACAAGAACCGTCTACGGGAACGCGACGTATATAAAATCACGACCGTATTCACCGAACAGCTTGAACTGCCTAAATACTCCCGACTTGTCCCAGTTAGTGAGATAAAGGACAAGAACGCTTATAACCTTAACATTCCGCGCTACATTGACGGCGGGACTTACGAGGATTTGCAGAGTATCGCGGGACATCTCTCCGGTGGAATACCGAGCGCGGACATCGAAAGTCTCTCACTCTATTGGCAGACGTTTCCGAAATTGCAAGCGTCGCTTTTTGCACCGCTTCGTGACGGCTTCTATTCGCTTGCCGTGGAGAAGGACGCTATCCGCGATACCATTTACGGCGACGCGGATTTTTCTGCATACGCCGATAAGGTAGAAAACGCTTTTGAGAACTGGAAATCAAGCGTTGACGGCAAACTCCGCTCGATAGATGTTACTACAAAGCCGAAACTGCTGATTGCCGAAATAGCCGAGCGTATTCTTACGGAGTATGAACCTGTCACGCTTGTTGACAAGTACGATGCGTATGAGGTGTTGCTATCCTATTGGAATGAAGTGATGTCAGACGACGTGTATCTTCTCGTCCAAGACGGATATAAGGCAATACGCGATATTGAGATATTCAGCAAGACAGCGACCAAGAAAAAGAAAGACGGCACGGAAGAAACGAAAACCACCGAAACGGGTTGGGACGGTAGGCTCGTGCCGAAATCTCTTGTCATTGAGATGTTTTTCTCGGCGGAGCAAAAGGCGATTGACGATACCGAAATAGTCATTGCGGCGGCACAGGCTGAACTGGACGAGATGCTTGAAAGCGCTGAAGAAGGTTCTGCTATCAGCGATGTGCTGAAAGAAAACGGCAACCTCGACAAGCCGCTCCTCAAGAAAACGCTGAAAGACAAGTCGCTTGACGCTGGCGATAAAGCAGTCTTGCAGAACTTACAAGATTTAGTTACACGGGTAGATGACGGAGCAAAGGTACTCAAAGACCTCCGCGCTGCGCTCGACAAGAAAACCCGCGAGCAATATCCGAAGCTAAAGGACAGCGAGTGCATAGAGCTGCTGCTTGAACGCAAATGGTATCGCTCGCTTGTGGGCGGCGTGTTTGCGCTGTATACGGCGGTAAGCCACAGCATAGCCGATAGAGTGACGGAGCTTGCGGAACGCTATGAGTATACAATGCCTGCGCTCGAAGCCGAAGTCGCGGAGCTTGAGAGCAAGGTGAAATCTCATCTGGAAAGGATGGGGTTTGTATGGTGATGTTTGAAACTGCGCCTTTCTGCTCTCCCGATGAACTGTTGCAAGGGTTGACTTACAGCCCGCAAAACGTAAAAAGCCACGGCTTGCTTGTTATCCGTTCTTCAAATGTTCAGAACGGGCAACTCGTATTCAATGATAATGTGTATGTAGACTGCGAAATAGATGAAATGCACCTCGTACACAAGGGCGATATTATTATTTGTGTCCGAAATGGAAGCAGTGCGTTAATTGGCAAATGTGCGATTGCCGACCGAGATTATAACGCAACTTGGGGTGCGTTTATGACGTGTGTTCGTAGTCCGCGTTTTGAATTTTTATATCAAGTATTTTGCAGTAGCATTATACAAAAACAGATTCACGGAAAAAGTAATGCAACAATAAACCAAATTACTAACGGTGATTTTAGAGAACTTACAATCCCCCTCCCGCCGCTCCCCGAACAACGCGCAATCGCCGCCGCGCTATCGGACGCTGACGGCTACATCTCCGCGCTTGAGCGGCTGATTGCTAAGAAGCGCAATATCAAGCAGGGGTTATGTCGGAGTTGCTGACGGGCAAGAAGCGGTTGCCGGGGTTTGAGGGCGAGTGGGTGGAGGAAAAGCTTGGCGAAATGCTAAAGTCTATTCCTATCAAACCTTATCAAATACTACAACAAGATATTATCAGCAGAGGTTCATATCCTGTCGTTAGTCAATCGGACAATTTTATTGAAGGGTACAGTGAGGAAAAAACGAAATTGTTTCATAATGTCAATGGCGTAGTTATTTTCGGAGACCATACGCTTGCGGTGAAGTTTGTCGATTTCAATTTTATAGTTGGTGCAGACGGCGTAAAAATACTCATAACGCCAGACAACGAAGTTCGATTTTTATTTTACGTGATTTGTGAAGCCGCAAAGCACTTGGATATAGGGTATACTCGACATTACAATCAGCTTTTGGAACTATATGTAAACATTCCGATTGACATAGCCGAACAAACCGCAATCGCAACAATCCTCTCCGATATGGACGCGGAAATTGACGGGCTTACGGCGAAGCTGAACAAGGCGCGGCAGCTCAAGCAAGGTATGATGTCGGAGCTGCTGACGGGTAGAATCAGATTAACGGAGGTTGATGACAATGGCGAAAATTAACGAAGCCGAACGTGTAACACAAGACCGCGTACTCGCCTTGTTCCGTGATGCACCGGCTCTCGGCTATGAGTATTACGGCGACCTGCGCTATGAAACGAATACCAATGTAATGACCGAGAAACTGACTGCGTGGCTCGTGTCCCCGAAAGGCGGCGGGCATAGTCAAACGCTCGCGGATAAAGCAGTGTTTGAACTCATCAAAACAGCGGGCAATTTACAGCAAGGGCTGTATAAGGCGAATCAAGAGGTGTATTCGCTGCTCAAATACGGTGCGAAAGTCAAAGAGAACCCCGGCGAGTCTGAAAAGACCGTCTACTTCGTAGACTGGGAACATTCGCACAACAACGAGTTTGCCGTTGCGGAGGAAGTCACGATAAAATCGGGCAGTGAACGCCGCCCCGACCTTGTTGTGTATATCAATGGTATCGCTGTAGCGGTGATTGAACTGAAAAAATCTACGGTTTCAGTGTCGCAGGGCATACGGCAGAACCTCTCAAACCAGAGCGAACATTTCAACAAGCCGTTTTTCACAACCGTCCAGTTCGTTATGGCGGGCAACAGCAGTGAGGGTCTTAGATACGGCGCAATCGAAACGCAGGAGAAGTATTATCTTGAATGGAAAAACGATACTGTCAACACCGACGCGCAACCGCTTGACGGTGTTTCGCTTGATATTTTAGAGCGATGCAAAACCTTACCCGATAAAC
>JAISKY010000180.1 GCA_031260745.1 Oscillospiraceae bacterium | reverse complement strand
GCCGCTGTCGCTGTCGAGCCGGTAGGATCTGTCAGCACCTGCTTCGTCTCGGTCGGCGGAGTCGTTGTGCCATTGCCGTCAGTCGCGTATGTTATCGTGTAAGTCTGGTTCGGGTCTATCGCCCACTGCGCGTAATACGTTACATTTCCGGGAACCGGTGTAGTCGTTTCAATCTTCGTTCCGCCGGTACTTGCAGTATACCAACCACTGAGAGTATACCCGGTCCGGGTAGCTGTAGGCAAACTGCCGATAGCCGCTCCGACCGCTCCCGTTTTACTCGGGAACGAAGGCGTTCCGCCGTTTCCGTCGAATGTTACCGTAACTACTGTCGGTGTAAATTTCGGATACACGGTCAGCGACGAGGTAACTTTCGTAGTTCCCGTAAACTGTGTGCCATCCGCTTTGTACCAACCCACAAAGGTTTCACCATCAACTGTAGGTCCGCCGGGCAAAGTGCTTCCAAGCGTTTTGCTGGGGGTCGTTACAGCAACGCTGGCAAATTGCGTGTAGTCCGATTTACCGGCCTCGAACGGCTCGTTCATAAACGTAACCGCCAGACCCAGGGTATACCGGGCGTACAGATGAACGTCCGAGTAAGACGTATCCGTAAGTTTCCACTCATATTCGCGGCTGTCTACCCATTTGACAAAGGTTGCGCCCGCCGGAAGCCACGCTCCGGAAGTCGGGAACGCATACCCGTTAATGCTGTTAAGAGCCAAGCCTTCTTTTATCGCGGACGAAGTTAAGCCCGCAATCAAATCGCCGTTCGGCTGATGGAAATACACGTTGTATTCGCCGGTACCGGCGTTCTTAACCCACTTCGCGTACAGGTTCACAGCTGTCTTACCCGTCAGAGGAGCGGGCATAGTTGCCGCCGCATAATCCGAGCCCAAGAAAGGCTGCGAGCAAGCCGCGTCATAGTACCAACCGCCGAACGTGTACTCACCGCCCGGATTTCCGTCACCCGTTTTAGCGCCGTCTAAAGCGCTCTTAATATCCGAGGTATATGTTACTGACGTGTTGTTATAGCGTAGTTCCGAACCCGCTTCCGTATACGCCGCCGCCGAATAGACATTCAGCGGGTACTTTTTGAGATTGTAATACACGTAGATGTGTACGGGGTTATTTATATTGTAGTTATTATTCTGACCGGTAAGGGTCCCACCGTACCAGCTGTTAGCTGCCGAATTCGGTGTACCCGGCAGAGCAAGCGGAGAATAATTTCCCGAGGCAAAATGCGCCGTTCCTACCAACTCGTAACCGGGAATAATTTGTTGTATCGAGCTTTCCTCCGGCACATAGATTACCTGACCGTTGCCTGAACCATCCGACTGCCCCGTATTCGTACCTTGACGCAGATTAGCCACGTTCGCTTGTAAACTATTTTCCGCTGTATACCCGGTAAAATATCCGCTTCCATCTGACGAATACGTCGTGCCTTCTACGCGAAGCAGTTTTCCGGGTGTGTAACTCGTAGTAGTCGTAGTTGTTTTTATGTTCGTAGTATTGTCAACGTCCTGAAGCATATAATGCACGGTAAAACGTCTGCGGTTATCGTTCGCCCACGTCGCGCCTAGCGATACGGTTGTCCCCGTCCCTATCGTCGAAGCGTTGTACAGGGTAGAATTGAAAGTTGCAAACGGGTTTTTATAGCGCGCGTCACCGCTGCTTCCATTACTATTATTCAATAGCATCCAGCCGTCAAAAGCGCCTGTCGCGTGAGGGAACACGCTTGACAAGGATTGCTCACGTTTCGCGTATATATAATAGTCATAATTATTGCCGGTCGCCGCCGAAATAGTTACTCCGGTAGTCGGGTGTTTAATATTACCTGCCGCATAGCTTCCTGTACTCGCATTAGCCGGGTAATTATTAAAATCAACTTGCAGAGTATAAACAGTCAGCCGATAGTACACGTTAACAACCGTCGAGCCGTCCGCAGCAATCGTTACATTGACGCTAGTATTGGTTGTCGTCGCCGGGGCTCCGCTAACTTCGTTCTCTAAACTAATATGACGGAACTGATAGCCGGCGGTGTTTGTAAAACCAATCCCCGCAAGAGTACGGGTAGCGTTGTTATCGGTAACCGTAGCCGCTTTTGTGCTAGCATTTATACCGGTCGTTACAACGGCAGAACCGACAAACGCATAATTAGTCGTGTCCGTACCGGGGTCGAACCTATTATCTGTTGCCGCATTCGCAATTGTCGTTGTGCCTCCGATGGCGGTCAGCGCGTCGGGACGCTCAACCCAATACTTAACCGTGTACTGCGTTTTCTGCACGTTCCATTTCGCCGTAAGTAACAGGTTTCCGGTTACATTCCCGGTAAAGTTATACGCTGTCGCTGCGCTGAAATTATATTCACCGGTTGCGGCATTCTTTGTCGCGCCTGTAAACCAACCGTCGAAAGCAGCGTTGGCTTTCGTAATAGTGTCAGGTGCATTTGCTTTCCCGCCGCTCAGAACGTACTGCGCGGGAACTGCTTTTCCGGTCGTCGAACCAACGCCGCCGGCGCTGTCAAAAGTCACTGTAAAGTAGTCGCTCATACCCGGGACTATAGCTAGATTACCGTATACGGTTATATCCTCGGTCATAGGAGCGGCAGTGGCCAGCGCGGTCGCATCAAGCGTAGCGGGCGCGTTCACTATAAATTTCCACGTGCCGTCGTGCATTTTCGAGTCACTGCTGTTAACGGCATACGCCGGTACACTGACTGTGCCGCCGGTAACAGTGTCAATATCCTCAATTACAAGCGTTCCGTTGCTGTCGTAGTTATAGTAAGTAACGGTAAATGTAGAATCTTCCTTCGAGTAAATCGCATACAGGGAAATACTGCTGTCTCCGACGGTAATGTCGTCCCAGCCCGTATATTCCGTGGCGTCTTTAACCGGACTCCAGCCCAGGAAAAGAGAACTGCCCTGAACCGGTGCCGCCGGAAGGTCGTTTGCCCCAATGGTTTGGCCTTTCACCACAAACATTTTGCTAAACAGCTCATTACCGTTATAGAAAGAAATAACGAGTCCGTCTTCAAATTCTGCGGTAATTGTAAGAACATAAACAGGGTCTGTAACTGCACCCCGAAATCTGGGGTTAGGTAGTTCCTGAATAAAATCATCTGACGAAATAGTGTTAAGGTCAACGCTCCAGCCGTCAAATACTTTTCCCTGCGGAGCTGCGGGGTCAGCCGGCGCCGCTACCGGGCTGCCGGGAATATAGTCGTCTATCGTAGCGACTACTTCGCCGTCTACAACAAATTTAATGACATACTTATGGCTAGGGCTAGGCTCGTCTTTAAGATAATACAGCCCAAGAACCGTGCCGTTGCCTTCGTCATCATTCTCAACGATTACATCTTCAGTTTTTCCATCGTAATAACCGGCACTATACGTATAGCCGGTTATTTCCTTGGCGTAGCTATCGTCGTACACAGAATCGCCTACCAAACCGGAATACGACTCCGTCCCACCATATTGGCTCGGCGCTCCGTCGGCTACATCAACGGTGAAATAATTCACATAAAAATTCGCGGATACCGGAAGATCTCCGTCGCCGCCAGTTTCATCGCCGCCAGTTTCGCTACTGCCGGACTCGCCTCCGCTGATTACATCTGTCGGATTAGAGCCATCTTCTTCGCCATACGCAAACGCCATAGACGGTGCGAGGCTCAACATAAATACCATCACGAGCACTAGGGCCGCGATTCTCTTCATTTTACCTGTTTTAGATTTCAACATTTTATTATTCTCCCTTAAATACTTTTGTTTTTTTGTTATTTGTTAGATTAATTCGTGGACGCTCTCTCTTTTTTTAGGGTAATTTCAAAAATTGCAAAAAAAATTTTCAAAAAGTTAAAATTCCCGCGAAAACTCCTCAAAAACCTCTCATTTTCTCATATTTCTTCTTGAAATGTCTATGAATTATCTCGTGTTCTTCATCTTCTGTGAATCCGGTATATCGTCCGCACATAGTTTTTCTGCCTCTCGTATCTCATCAGCACCTACAACAGATTGCAGGGAATAAAGCAGTTCTGCGCGTCAATCGGTATGACTTCCTCGCACATACAGACTATCCCGCCCGCGCCGCGCTTCGCCGCCGCTTTGTCCAAGACCTCAAACTTCTTTACATCGCGTGTACCCGGATTTGCGGACTTCTTTATCTCCAATGGGTGAATTAACCCGCTCTCCTCCACGAAAACGTCTATCTCCTTAGAGTTCGAGTCGCGGAAGTAGCTCATATTTGCTCTCGTCTGCGAGTAGGCGTAGTTTTTCAGCAACTCCGCTACGACGTAATTCTCAAAGTAATGCCCGCTCGCCGCGCCGCTTCTCAGCGTCTCCGGCGTGAGCCACATCGAAAGATGAGCGCACAGCCCCGTATCGCAGAAGTACAGCTTCGGCGTTTTTGTCAGGCGGCTCAAAGCATTATTCGAGTACGGTTGCAGGATATACACGATTCCCAAGCCCTCTAAAAGCCGCAGCCACGCCTTCGCGGTAGGTTGTGAAATATCCGCCGCGTCGCTGAGGTTCTTGTAATTGACCTGCTCGGAAACGAGCGCGGCACAGGCGGTTAGAAACTTCCCGAAGCGCAGGGTGTCCGTAACGCCGCCGAGGTCGGCAACATCGCGCATCAGATAGGTGTTGACGTAGGAATCATAATACTCCTGTCTTTGCTCCGCGTCGGCGCGGAACACCTGCGGCATACCGCCGCGCCATATATGCTCAAAGACGCTGACAACATCGTTTTTCGGAACTACTTTTTGCCGCGACAAAAGGCAATCCAGTGAAAAATCAAGCTCGTTGTCAAAGAGAACGCCGTCTTTCTCATTCTTTGACAGGCTGTACAGCTCCAATATGCCAATCCTGCCCGCAAGGGTTTCGCGGACATTTTTCATCATCGCGAACTGCTGTGAACCCGTCAGCCAGAAAAGCCCGGTTTCCTCACTCTCATCGCTGATAATCTTGATTTGCGAGAAAAGCTCCGGCGCGTGTTGTACCTCGTCTATGATAACCGGCGGCTTGTAGGTTTGAAAGAACAACACGGGGTCTGTCTTTGCAAGCTCCCGCGCCATCAAATTGTCGAGCGTGACGTAGGTTCTGCTTTGCCCCTCCGAAAGATGCTTGAGCATAGTCGTTTTTCCGACCTGCCGCGCTCCCGTGACGAGGACTGCTTTGAAGAACTCGCTCATTCGCGTGAACTTCCGCTCCAAGCTCCGGTTTATATACTCCATATTGCGCCTCCATAATTACGATAATCTAAACTACGTCTTATTATATCATAATATTTTGCTCGTGTCAATATGAAGTCTACGAGCAGGGCGAGACTTCTCAATCAGCCGTTCTTTCTCCTGCCGCGACAGCCGTTTTATAGCGAACTCGCGGCTTTGCGCTTCCTGTTTTGTCGGGAAGTCCTCGGAATACACCAATTCCCGCGAAAACTCCTCAAAAACCTCTCATTTTCTCATATTTCTTCTTGAAATGTCTATGAATACTTTATTATCTCCGCCGCTTTTAAGAAAATTTCAGTAGTTTTTGAAATTACCCTCAAAAAATCACCCGCATTTCCGAAAGTATATAATAAGTATCTATGTAACTGATAATTCCGCAAAGACTGCAAAAAACTGCGAAAAATACTATACAAATGAATGTAAAAAAGTAAAAAATGTAAAAATATGTTGATTCTATTGATTCTATTGATAAGGAGGTCTGCCGGGCTTGAAAGGTGTAATTCTTGAAATAACCGGCTCCGCCGGGATTGTACTCTGCAAAGACGGCAGAGTGCGGCACGTAACGCTGAAGCCCGGTTCTGTGGTCGGCGGCGAATACACCGCGCCCGCCGGACCGAACCGCGGACTCGTTTCGATAGCCGCCGCTCTCGCCGTCGTTATAGGCTTGTTTTTCTTCGCTCCGGAGGCTAATTTCAACGATTATATCCCGCCGGCCGTAATTCAGTCCGGCCCCGGTATAGTTGACCCCGGGGACACAATCTCTATTGTAGACGAGCAGGTTCCGCTCTCCGAATCTCCCGATTCGGAGGAATCCTTCCTTGAGGAACACGGTTCGGCCATACTCTGCGCCGCGCTTGCGTTTGCCTCCGTCGCCCTCATCGCGCTTATCTCCGCCCTTCTCCGGCAATGACCGCGGAAATATGATTATGCCCCGCCGTTATTGACTTAACGGCGGTTTTAGTGTTAAGGGGACAAGCCTCCGAATCGGAGTTCTTGTCCCCTTTGCAATTTAATCGAGCAGTTTTTACTTGATTTTCGTTAATATTATTGGTTCCTGAAAATAAACATTGACTTTTGTATCTACATTGTATATACTATTCTAAAGGAGGGTTGACAATGCAAACAACAATTCAAAAATGGGGAAACAGTCAGGCGATTAGACTTCCCAAGGCTTTATTAGAATTAGCAAATATGCGCTATAATGAGCGAGTCCGAATCATCGCGGAACAGGATAAAATAATCATATTCCGCGAATCTCCGGCAGCTCATAAATCGCTGAAAGAGCGGCTCGCCGGATTTCAGGGCGAATATTCATTCGAGGAATGGGATACCAACGCTCCGGTAGGGCGGGAGGTTTTTTAATGCCGTACACCGTTGAGCAAGGCGACATTATCTGGATTTCGCTTGACCCGCAAGCGGAACACGAGCAAAAAGGCCGGCGGCCGGCGTTAGTGATTAGCAATAACACGTTTAACAGCTTCACTCGGACAGCCGCGATACTGTGTCCTATCACTAACAGCAACCGCAATAATCCGCTTCAGGTTCGGCTCGACGGTCGAACTGCTACCGGCGGTGTGATAATGTGCGACCAAGCAAAAATACTGGACGTCGGGCAGCGTAACGCGGCGTTCATTGAAAAAGCCCCCGCGGAAATAATTGATGAAGTTGTTGACATCATCGCCGGATTTATCACGGTCGGCGCTTAGTCACGCAAGCGCAATCGCACATCAAGAGTAACAGCTCGACCCTCGGCTTAGTGAGAAGATTCCCGGTCAAATATCTCTGGAGGATTTATAATTATGTCGGAACCAGCTACTGTAAAAGTTAATCCGGACTTCACCGGCGGCAAAACTATCAGACAAATAGCCGCCGAAATTGGCGTGAGCAGACAAGCTGTTCATCAAAAACGTAAAAGCAAAGAACTTTCAGCTACTTTACAGCCATTTACCTCAATAGTTAACGGTGCTGTTTATATTTCTGCCGATGGAGAAGCTCTTATTAAAAAAGCCTTTGCCAGCTCAGGTTATCAACGCGTTGAAGCAAACAAAGCGGCAACAGTTGAAAGCTCTGTTTATGGCGTTTTGAAAGCTACAATCGACACTTTACAGGAACAACTTGTGGTTAAAGATGAACAGCTCGCGGCAAAGGACGCGCAGATTGCCGAGATAACATCTGCGCTGCTCTCCGCTCAACAGACGGTGCAGGCGGCGCAGGCACTTCACGCCGGAACGATACAGACTCAGCTCAGAAACAGTTCCAACCGGGGAATTTTCTCCCGCGTTTTCGGCAAGCGCAACCGTAATGCTAAACCGGACGCCAAAATGGATACTTAGGACAGATTGGATACTCAATTCCGGAAGTCTCCACAAATTTTGAAAATTGGTATTTTGGGTTCGTCGGAATAAATCAAGAGTGCAGCTGTAAAGTATTTTGCACTCTTGATTCATTTTGCAGTATATGTTATACTGCGAGTATAACTATTATATATTCGAGGTAATTTTATGACTGCTCAAACCCGAATTGTTCCGTGGGGAGGCTCAAGCGGAATCCGTATTCCGAAGGACTTGCTCCAAGCCGCTCATCTTTCCCAAAGCGATGACGTGCAAATCAGTGTCAAATCCAATGGCGTTATCCTTATTTCCGCTATCGCTCCGCCGAAAGCCCGGTTCCGGCATAAAACCATACAGGAGCGTTTCGCAAATTTTAACGGCGACAGCCGCGAAGAAGAACTCGGCTGGGGTCTTGACGTCGGAGGCGAGGTTTTAGATGATTAAGCAGGGAGATATTATTAGACTGAACTTTAGCCCGGTTATCGGTCACGAGCAAACCGGATACCGCCCTGCGGTAATCGTTTCAAACGATTTTACTATGAGCCAAACAAATCTGGCTTTCGTCTGCCCGATAACATCTGCGGTTAAAGATTCACCGCTTCGCGTAAGCCTTGACGACCGGACTCAAACTCGCGGCGACGTGCTTTGCGCTCAGATGAGGGCAATCGACCTCGAAACCCGCAGTTATTCCAAAATCGAACAACTCCCCGAAGACCTTCTTTGTGAAGTCATTGATATTGTCGCCGGTATGATTGAAGTATGGTAGCATCTGATTTAAGCAAATCGTATCTTGATACTGCGCGTAACCAACTTATTGTTCAGTCGAATGATTTGGTAAACCCATAGGTGGGGTTGACTAAATTTATAATTTGTGTTGACATTTACAACACTATGTGTTACAATCTCTCCGAGGTGATTTTAATATGGCAAACGTAAATATTCGCATTGATGAAACGCTGAAGCAAAAAGCCGAAAGCATTTTCTCGGAGCTTGGATTGTCAATGACAACCGCTACCACCGCATTTTATAAGCAGGTCGTAAGGGTCGGCGGGATTCCCTTCGAGTTGAAGCTCGACCCGTTTTACTCCGAAGTCAATCAAAAGTTCGTGCAGGATTCAATAGCTCAACTCGAACGCGGAGAGGGGAAAACTTTCGATGATGTCAATCAAGTTCTCGCCGAACGCCCTTGAGGAAAACAACAACTCCGATAATTTCCGAAAACTGTTTTCGGAAATGAGAACCGAAGCTGAAGCTCGCGGCTTTCTTGCCGATGACGAAATCGAGGCTGAAATAAAGGCGGCTCGCGCAGAGATAAACGCAGGTAAAAAAATATAAAACTAATATTCTGGAGTATGGCTTTACAAAAACTCACAGCAGACGGCAAGGCCGGCTTAACGCCCCCTCAATTTCGTGGGGCGATAGGGGTTTGGGGTCTCCCCAACAAGCGGCGAGCAGGTCTGTGGCTATCCACAGACATTGCTTGCTACAATTGAAAAGGCACAAAATGCGCCAGTGATAATAACGACAATTTCAGACGTGGCAAGCAATGGAAATATGTCCATCTTTCCCGCTCCGCGCTTGTTGGGACACGTCCCAAACTCTCTCGGACGGCGCATTTTGCGCCGTCCGTTAAGCCTCGCTCCGCTCGTCTGCTGCGCAAACTGTATTCACTGAAGTATTCCGAACTCGAAACCAAATATTTTGAAGCCACTAATCGCGAAGAACAACCCTCTCGATGACTATAACGCTCTACAAGGCTCCTGTTCGCGTTTTAAGCGCGATTTTGATTCACAGGTGGAACAAGCCGTAAATGAAGCGAAAAAGCCCCTACGGGGCAACGTAGAGGCTCTGGAGCGCAATCTAGAGCTTTTTCGTAAAACTTCAGAAACTTTACTGGACAAATCGAAAAATTTAGGCTTGTTGTCATCGACGTTCACCAACAATAACAGCAGACTTCCGATATTGAGTTTCGACCTATCCGGGTCGGAGCTTTTTTCGCCCTCGCGTCGCGTGCTTAGAGTATCTTGGGAGGTTTGCACTGTCAGTCAGTAGAACTCTTGCTCTTTGGGAGTGATAAGCGCGAAAAAAGTCCGAGCCCAGCGATAGTGATTTCAAATTCAAGTTTTCCACATTTTTGCGGAAAAAAATTAAAAAATTTAGAAATTTTCAATTCGCGCGTATTTCTGGAGTATTTATTATTATTTTGGATATAAGGTATACCCCCCTTTAATACTACTTTTTGTTCGGTATAAAGCAACTTTTCCTTCGGTTTAATACTACCTTTTGTTCGGTATGCCCCCATACTATATATTTTTTTAGACAAAACTTTGTGGATAACTTTCTTAATAAAAATAGGCTTTCACGGCCTTTCTTGAATTCTAAATACTACTTTTTGTTCGATGTAAGACTTGCTATTGACAAGGTAGTAATTGTATGCTATAATTCTCTTTGAGGTGATTTTTTATGCGTTCAACAAAATGGGATTTACCGTATCGTCTTGAGGAAATTCGCGAGATGACTTCTGACAGTTCCCGCAATCAACTTGTTGTGAAATCTAATGCTCTAATTCAACGCGCTAAATTTAATCTTACTATGATGGAACAGCGAATTGTTGTTTTCCTTATCAGCAAGATTAAACCCGGGGATACTGGTTTGGAACAATATTACTTCTCGTTCAAAGAGTTTTGTAATGTCTGCGGTATTGAACTTGACGCAGGTAATACATACGATTACCTTCGCGATGCTCTAAAGCATTTGTCCGACAAGAGTATTTGGATTGATGCCGAGTGGGACCGTGACGGCAAGCATTATACCGGACAAACTTTAGTTCGTTGGGTTAATGATATTGAGGTCAGCGAAGTATCCAGTGCGGTTTGGATAGAGTTTCACAAAAAAATGCTGCCGTATCTCTTTCAGCTCCGCGATAAGTTTACCCAGTACCAACTTCGCAATGTTTTAGCAATGAACAGTACCTACGCTGCCGCATTATACGAGCTTCTCAAAAGCTATGAATACCTCGAAAGACCTATTGATTTTAGTCTTGAAGAATTAAAATTTATGCTTGGAGCCGATGATGTAAAAAGCTACGATATGTACAATAACTTCAAACGAAAAGTCATTGACAAAGCGGTTAGCGAGATAAACACTTATTCGGACTTGAACGTGGAATATAAGCCGATGAAACGCGGTAAAAAAGTTACCCGGATTATTTTTGCTTTCCGTCGTAAAGATAGCGCAGAGGAACAAGCTCAGATGCTCGTTAATCAGGAACATCGCTTTAATCCCGGTCAGCTTCCCGGACAGATTTCAATGTCGAACCTGTAAGTATTCCTAGCCCCAAAAAGAGAAAAAACGTAATAAATAAATCAAAAAGCGAGCGGAGCGCAACCGGCTGCCGCGCTCCGCTCGCTGACCATCCTTGTCATCGACGTTCACCAACAATAAAAGCAAACTATCTGCTATTGAGTTTCGACCTATCCGGGGCGGAGCTTTTTTCGCTCTCGCGTCGCGTGCTTAGACCGGCTTGGGAGGTTTGCACTGTCAGTCAGTAGAATTCTGACCCTTTGGGAGTGATAAACGCGAAAAAAGTCCGAGCCCGGCAGTAGTAGGTTGTTTTTGAAGTTTTTTGTAAGATCGCGAGGGGTTCAAGTGGTTGGTGTGGCTGCGTTTTTTCCTTGTTAGTTAGCTTGTTTTAGAAGAACTTGTTTTTATATCTTGTTTTCAGGGTATGTTAAAGTCAATAAATTCGGGGTTTCGCGGGTACTAGTTAACGCGTCTGATTCTCACAGTTAACACGTTTGATTCTCACAGTTGACTAGACGGATTCTCACAGTTAACGCGTTTGATTCTCACAGTTAACGCGATAATTTTAATATTAGTGTTGACTTGTGTGGAAAACTATGATATAATCCCTGCGAGGTGATAATTGTGGCAATTAAAAAGAATTTTTTAGTTGAAAAGCGTAATGTTCTTAACGAAATACGCTCGAATAATATGACAATGCAGGAGTTGCGTTTCTTTACTATTTACCTAAGCAAAATAAACGCAAGGGATAGACGTTCTCGGGTCGTTCGTTTTTCCGTTGATGAGTTCGCTCGTATTATGGAGTTTGGAAGTCGGATTCAAATTAATTATCTGAAAAATGTCACTAATAATCTCTTGAGTAAAGTTGTTAGCATACCAACCGAACGCGGTGGGTGGAATTCTTTTCAACTTTTCAAAGAATGTACCGTTGACCAAGACAAAACGGGAGAATGGTATGTTGAGATTGACGCGCACGACAAGGCTTTGCCGTTGATGTTTGACTTTAAGCGGGAGTATTTCACTTACGAATTATGGAACGCTCTGCGGCTTCACTCATCAAACCAGATTATTATGTACGAACTTTTGAAACAGTACGAGAAAGCCGGAGAACGTATAATTACCGTGGACAGATTGCGTGAACGGCTTGGTTTTAGTAATAACGAACATCCGCGTTTCGGAGATTTTAAGAATCGCGTTCTTGATGTTTGTCAAAAAGCCATTGCGGAAACCACGGATATTAAATTTACCTATGAACCATATGGTAAAAAAGGACCCGGCGGAAAAATTCTTGCCCTCAAGTTTACTATCAGCAAAAACGCCAATCACATAGACCAACTAACGCTTTCTGAATTTATATCCGAGCAACCGCTGAGCGAAGTTGTTATTGACGCAGACAACGAGATTTCTCTCTTGAGCGATGACGGACTCGACCGTTCAAATCCATATGTTACTCGTATTGAATTGCTTATCGAGGCTTGCAACAATGAGTTTACCTATGAACAGATTGAAGTGCTTAACGGTATGATTGGTACGAAAACGGAATATGAAATTACGTTTGGACGCCTAAAACCCGACATTGAAGCCTTCCACTATTTGGCGAACCTATACCACGAAATGAATACTCACAAGGATATATCCCACCGTTTTAATTATTTGAAAAAGATGGTTCGCGATTATGATGACTGAATTTACAAATATTCGAGGCGTGGCTTCCTTGGTACTCTGACGTTCATCAACAATAACAGCAGACTATCCGCTATTGAGTTTCGACCTAATCCGGGTCGGAGCTTTTTTCGCCCTCGCGTCGCGTGCTTAGAGTATCTTGGGAGGTTTGCACTGTCAGTCAGTAGAACTCTGACTCTTTGGGAGTGATAAGCGCGAAAAAAGTCCGAGCCCGGCGATTGAGAGTGAAAAAAATTGGTGTTTTTTGTCAGCGGTAACGGCTTTCGGCTGTTTAGAATATTTAGTATATTTATATTAAAGGATAGTGTGACTTTTATGGGTATCTGCTGTGACTTTTATGGGAAGTATAGTTTATTATGTTGTTGAAAACTCAATGGATTCGGGTGTTTTTCAACATTTTTATTTTTTAATATGACTTATGTGTTGACAAAGGCACAGGT
>JAISKY010000084.1 GCA_031260745.1 Oscillospiraceae bacterium | reverse complement strand
TTACAAATTCAAACGGTACAAAAACGTATTATTATAATAACATTCCGGGTACTATTAGGTCGTTAGGCGTAGGAGAACATACTATAGGGGTTGTTATTACCGGTAACAGTGAATTTTCCGCTGCTAGCTTAGAAACAAAAGTGATAGTGAAGCCATACGTATCAACGCCGTGACAATACTGGGAATCACGGGCGGGAGCGGGTCCGGAAAAACTACGCTGTTGTCGGAGCTTGCGAAACGCGGAGCGTTGGTAATCGACTGCGACGAGGTTTACCACGACTTGCTTAACAAAAGCGCGGAGTTGCTCAAAGAGCTTAACTCCGCGTTTCCGGGTGTGGTTACTCCCCCCCAGCCCCCCCTCAACGAGGGTGGCGACGCAAAAGCCGCCCTCAGAGAAGGTGGCGACACAAATACCACCCTCACGGAGGGGAACGACGCTAATGCCCCCCTCTTTGAGGGGGGCGGGGGGGAGTTAGACCGCAAGGCGTTAGGCGCGATTGTGTTCGCGGACGCGGAGAAGCTGAATACTCTTACCGCGATAACTAACAAGTACGTGGACGTTGAGGTCACGCGTCTGCTTAACGACTACCCCCGTAACCCCACTCTTAGAGGGGGGCAGGGGGGAGTCGCCGCGATTGACGCAATCGCGTTGGTTGAGAGCGGGCTTGCCAAGCGCTGCGACGCGGTAATAACCGTCATCGCTCCCGTTGAGGTCAGAGTTGAGCGTCTGATGAAGCGGGAGGGCATATCCCGCGATTATGCCCTCTCGCGTATCGCCGCGCAAAAGCCGGACGAGTGGTTCGCTACGAACTCCGACTACGTGCTGGACAATAACGGCTCGGAGTACGAGTTTACCTTGAAGTGCAGAGCCTTGTTGGACGAATTGCTGAACTGAGCGATGACGGTCGTACTTTCGCCCGGCATAAGAGTGAAGTAGTTGTCGCTCCAATACACAGGGAGTATGTCGTTACCGTCGTCGTCCGTGATTCGCAGACGCAGACATACGGCGGGAGTATCTCCGGTGTTAAACACCGATAAGTATTTATCTCCGGAGGCTAACGACAACGTAGGTTCCGGCAGAGCCCCGATTGCGCGGTAGTCCTGATAGTTTTTGCGGTTGTGCCAATACGTGGTTTCGTTCAGCCGCAGGAAACAAACGTCTGTGTCGGATTTGCTAAAATCCGCTTTCGCGATTACCAGACCGTAAGTGTCGGGTTCGAGCGTTTCAATATCATATAATTTTTTGTCAACCAATTTGCCGTTTAGGTTATACAGCGTAACCTCGACGGTAATTTTTTCGTAGCGGTTCGGAGTGGCGTTTGACACGACAATCTCCTCCGTACGCGGGTCGAAGATAGCCTTAACCGGAGCGCAGCCCGCTTTTGCGCCGTAGTAGCCGCCGTTGCAGTCCAAAAAGTAGTCGTACGTCTGCCACATAAAGCTGGGCCAGCTTGACTGCGACATCCACATCAGTAAGCCGTTACTGCGCCGTACGCTAAGCGAGTCGAACAACCCGCGGTGGTTATCGTAGTTTATCATCTGAGCCGCTTTGCTGAACTGCTCGATTGTGTATATTTTGCCGACTTGTTCAATCATTTTGTACACGTCGGCTTTGTACCGCTTAAATACGGGGTCTGACGCGTCGGGCTTCTGCCCTTGGACATTATCCTCCGGAATGTCAAATTCGCCGCCCAGGTACGTTTTAAGCGCCGCCATATAGCTGTTCGCGGGACCGTTCATGTGGTACGTCCAGTCGTGGAGCGCCCAAACCTCATTAATCGGCCATAAATGCTCCGGCGTCAGGAACTTTTTCAGGCTTTCGAGGTTCGGCACGTTAGGGATTCCGCGCTCGGAGCGCAAAACCGGAGAGGTAACGTCGTCGAAATACTGTTTGATTCCGCGATTACCTCCGGGAAGCGCGAGCGAGTAGCCGCCGCCGCTTCCGACGGGCGCGGACGCGGAATTTTGGAAGTAAACTCTTGTAGGGTCAAGTCTTTGGCACAATTCCGGCAACGCGGAAAAAAGCGGTTCGGGAGGGTCGCCTTCATTGCGTCCGCAGTAACACGCAAGCGCGGCGTGAGCGCGGTTTTTTTTGATTTTGTCCTCCGCGTTCTCAAGGAACATCGCGTAGTCGTTCGGATTCGGACCGTCAACGGGATTCGCGAGCCAAAAATCGTCCCAGATAAGCACTCCGTACTTGTCGCACGCGTCGTAGAACGCGGAGTGGTTCGTCATTCCAATCCAGTTGCGAATCATCGTCATATTTGCGTGAGCGTGCAGGTGAACTTTCGCGTCCAGAATCTCCGCGGTATCTCCTTTTAGCGCGTCGTCCATTCCCCAGTTACCGCCCTTGCAGACGATTCGCGTACCGTTGCAGTAAATCGTAAGTATGTTGCCGTCAGTAGGATAGGTGAACTCGCGGACGCCGAATTTGAAAGTTTTATCCTCGAAGATTCCGTCGCCGGATATTTTCGCGACGTACAGATATTGTTCGCCGTAAGTGTTCGGCCACCAAAGTTTGGGTTTTTTGACCGTTAAGGGAATCTCAACACTAACGGTTTCGTTAGGGGCGAGAGTAAGAGGACGCCTGACGCTAACGCCGAGTTCCTCAATATCAAGTTTCACCGTCGGGGTGAGTTCGCTGTCATACGGATTGCGAACCTCACAGCGGAGCGTAAGTTTCGTTTCGCTGTCGTCAAGGTTGTATTCGCGCGCGGTGGATTGCTCAACCTGTTCCGGGCTTTCAGCGTATATTTTCATATCCTGAATCTTCGCGTCAACGGCTTTACCGTTAAGTTCGCGGCATTTCAGCGCCGTAAAGCGTATATACCGCGCTTTTTGCGGAGCGAAAATAGGCATATCGACATTGCCCATATTGAACGAAGTCAAATCCATCGGCACAATCGCGGTCCCGCCCTGAATACTGTCGGAGATTGAGTGTCCCTCGTATTCGGAAATCCCGCCGTTAGGCTCGGCGTTTCGCAGTCCGAAGAAGCGGACTTCGACCTCGCCGCCGTTGAACGCGCTGAAATTACGCCACGTCTTACCGTCCGCGGAGCTTTCCAGTCTGAACAGGGCAGGGAAGCGCGACTCCAAATCCGCGGCGGCTCCGCCCGATTCCGTACCCCAGAGTAGCGTAACGCCGCCGACGGTTTGTTCCGAGCCGAGGTCAACGGTGAGCGCGCCGCCCTCGCCGCCGCTCCAAGCCTCGAAGCCGTTAAGCAGATTAACCGACGCGATAACAGCGGATTTTTCGGTGATACCGAGCTTTGTTTCAATCCACGGGTCGATTATTTCCGCTCCGGTTCCGGAGGTCAGATAAACCTCGCCGTAAATCCCGATGTTGCGACCGGGAATCGTGGGCATCCAGTCCCACCCGACGCTTGCGTGAAGCGTCGGGTTGTCCGCGCCAAGCAGTCCGCCGTTAGGTCCGGGACCCTCCGCAAGCCCCTGAAACGTAACCAAACCGGGAGTATCGTTACGGATAATCAGAACCTCTAAGACGTTGGTTTCGCCGAATCGCGCCGAGTCCGTAATATCAAAAACTCTGCGGATAAACGCGCCCTCAATGGAGTGTTCCCGGTTCCCGTGTTGCTGTTTTTTGCCGTTGACATATACGTCGGCTTTCCAGTTAATCGCGTCAAAGTTAAGCGTTACGCGCTCATTGGGGTTACGCTCCGGCAAAACGAAGATTGCGCGGTACTCGAAATCGAAGTTGAAGAAATCGTCCCGCGTGATTAGCTTGTTCCAGTTGTCGTCGTACAGCGGATTCGGAACAATTCCCGCGTCAATGTAACTTGCGAGTACCGTGCCGGGAACTTTAGCCGGTATCAGTTGGTTTCCGTCGGCTCTGCGGACCTGCCAGTCGGTAATCGGTATCATATTACGTCACCTCGTATGAAGTTTTTATATATTGTACATCAAAAATACCAATTTGTCAAGTGCTTAACAGTCGCGGTAACACCGCTAAAACCGTACAGTAGGTTTTACCTAATAGAAAACCTGCCGCGTTTTGATAGCGCGGCAGGCTTATATTATTATTTGTTGGAGGCTCGGAGGATATTAGCTCTAAGCGTAGAAGTCGTGATTGCCGATTGAGGATACAAACGTACGAGTACGCAAAATCCACTTACTTGCGGCGATAGCCTGATTCAGGAAAAACAAACTGTTCGCGGCGGTATTCGCGCCGTCAAGCACCAGCTTTGCGGCTATAACGGAGCTTTTCGTCGGTTCGTCATAAACCGTACCGTTTGCGACCGGAGTAAACTGAACTCCGCCTACGCGGTCAAAGATTACTCCGTAAATTGTGTCGGGGTAGCCTTTATACGCGACGCGGTTAAGCACGACATTACCAACCGCGATTTGACCTTCAAGCGATTCGCCTCTTGCCTCCGCGGAGATAATCCTTGACAACCAGTACAGAGAATCTTCATCGTAGAACTCGTCGCCGGAAACAATCTGCGTTCCGCTTGAAACGACGTTTATGATATTAAACTCTTTATTCCATGTGACTTCCGCGCCGAACGCCTTTGCGAGAATCCGCACAGGCACGTAGACCTTGCCCTCGTATAATCTGGCGCCGCCGGGAATATACAGGTAGCGGCCGTTCGCGATTATGTACGGCTCCGCGATATTAAGCGTAAAAGTAAGCGGGGGAGTAGCGACTTTAACAGTTTGAGTATCGCCGTTCCAACTGACCTCCGTACCGGCGTCTATCGCGGTACAAAAATCTCTAAGCGGAACATAAGTTACTCCGTCACGTAAATAAGGCGAGATACCAAATTGAACTCCGTCAATGTACATCGTTAATTTGTTATCAACGGGCGCGGGAGTGATAAGTAGTGAGGCATCGGCGTCGGGCTCAATAATGAATTCGGGTTCAAGCGCGGACGTTAAATCGTCCGGAGCGCTATACAAAATTTCCTCTGTGTACGCGTTGGCTAAGGGAGTACATAATAGACCAACCGCAATCAGGCAGAGAATTACTTTCTTTATCATATAAGATTCCTTTCAGGTTTACAGAATAAGTTTACAAATTTATTACAAGAAAAACATAATGTCCGCCTTATATATGACGAACATTATTATACACTGTAACCGTTTTGAAATCAAGACGTAATTATATACAAAATTTCTTAGGTAATTTTGTTGGTTTTTAACAAAAATGTTGAAAATAGATTACATAATGTAAATTATGTAATGTGAAGTGGAATTTTCTGCTGTTAACATATAACGCTTTACAGTAAACTCGCTATAATTTACGGTAAACGTAGGGCGCGCCGCTGTAAACGCAAAACACTTTACAGCTATATGCGAATCGCTTCATTGCGTGCTGATTTTTTCCGGACTGTAAAGTTTATTATCGTTTGAGATTTGCGGACAGATATAGGGGCGAGTTTGAGTTCGCCCCTAAAAAAACCTCGCGGATTTATGACAGCATTTGTTATTTACGTACGCTGACCGCGATTACGACTTCCGTTTCGGGGTTGCCAGTACCGTCGGCGTAGGTAATCGTAATCGTAGTTTTTCCGGCCGATTTACCGCGGATTGTAAGTTCGGTGTCCGTTATGCTGACAAACTCGCCCCAAACTGCGGAGCATATTGTCGAGTCAAGAATCTGGTATTGCAGTACAAACGTACCGGGACTGTCGCGGGTGATAATCACAGTGGTCTCCGCGCCTTCTTTAACGGAAACGCTTAGACGGTCGGCGGTAAGCGTAGAAGCCAAGTTAAGAGCGTCGTCCTCGTCAGCCGCTTCTTTTACTGTAATTCCTGCGGCGCTCAATGTTTTGAGCGGTACAAAGTTCACCGGAACCGCGAGGTTAAGGTTATTGCCGTTGACGTACGCGCCCTTGACTACGCCGACGGCCTCGCCGTAGCGGTTAATCAGCGCGCCGCCGCTGGAACCGGGTGAAACCGGAGCGGTAAATTGAATCTCCGGATAGCCGGGACCGGAAACATTACGCGCTTTCGCGCTGATAAGTCCGTCGGTCAAAGTATCGGTCAGCCCGATTGGACTGCCGACCGTGAACACAGGTTCACCGACTGTTATCAGGTCGCTGTCGCCAAGAGGTAAGTACGGGAACTTCGTAACGGAGTTACCCTCGGTATCGGTCTTTCCGACTTTTATCAAAGCAAGGTCGCGCCAACCGTCGCGCCACAGCACTTTAACGTCATTGTAAACGCGTCCGTCTGTCGTCGTGATTGATAAGTAGGGTTTACGTTCGATTGCGTGATAGGAAATCAAAGCCGCGCCGTCTTGCGAAATAAAGAATCCGCTGGCGGTGCCGGAGTAATTCTTCTTGTCGAAATCTTCCTTAGTGTCGTAAACTTCCATATAGAACGCGGTTGCCGATGCGCGTTCGTAAATATCCGCGGAGTTGAAAATCGGCTTGCCGTAATTCGCGTAGCCCGCAAGCGGAGAGTTTTTCAGAGCCTCACGCGAGATATTGCCGGACTCTATAAGCGATTCAATAAGTTTAACATCGGAGCCGTTCTTCTTAGTAAGAAGCGCTTCGTATGCCAGCGTTACCGCGTCGCCGCGCGAAAAGCCCTCGCCGACGTCAATTGAAATACCTTTGGAGGCCGCGAAATCCACCGCTTTTGTCCAGACGAAATCGTCCGGGTCGCTGTAGCCGAGCGCTCTGAGTAAAAACGTAAGCCAGTCGCGAAGACTGAGACCGTTTTCGGCGCCTAAAGTACCGCCGTCAACTCCGCGTATCAGACCCACTTCGTAAGCGCGGCTGACGCTGCGCTGCGCCCACAGAGCGACGTCGCCGAACGGGCAGGGCTCAACCGGGTTAAAGCCGTTTTCGTCGTCAAGCCCGACTAAACGGCACAGCATAACTATGCCCTCTTGCCGCGTCAGCGAATCGGACAGCAGGAAATCGCCGTTACCGTTATCTTTAAGCAGACCTAACTCACCTAAAGTTACGGCGGCGTTTTCCGGGGTTATGTACGCTGCGTCAGCGACATTGCGCCCTACGCACGACATTTGCAGCGTCAGCGCGAACGCCAATACCAGCACAGACAGTTTTTTCATCTACGTGTTCTCCTTTGTGGTTGCAATAAGGCTCTTTGAGCCGATTTTTCTTTGGGGTTTCGCGGAACATAGACCGGTTCCATTGTGCGGGGGTCGATTCCGGTATAGAACATACAGGTGGACAGCGTACCCGGAGTAGGGTAGAAGTCCTGAACTTGCTCGGGACGCATATTGCGTCTACGGAGATAATCCGACAACTCCTTAGCGTCGTTCATCGTACAGCCGGGGTGCGAGCTCATAAGGTACGGCACGAGAAACTGGTTTT
>JAISKY010000012.1 GCA_031260745.1 Oscillospiraceae bacterium | reverse complement strand
GCCGTTTATCATACCTACAAATATACTCGGAATATCAAGGGTGACAAATTCAACTTTAATCCCGGCTTCAGCAAAGTTCTGCTGAATAAGTAACTGCCCCGCGTCCGTACCGTAAGTTGCCCATTTCAAAACGCGGTTTGAATCCCAACCGGCATCGGCAAGTAACGCTTTGGCGCCGTCTACGTTGCGTTCATACGTCAGAGTATCATTGAAATACTTGCTCCCCGGAATCACGTAGGTTTCCGACGGCACTCCAAAACCTTTAACCGCGACATCAGTGTACGTCTGCTTGTCGATTGCAAGGTTCATCGCTTGGCGGACGCGTTTATCGGTTACGTTGGCGTTGTTTATGAACAATAATGTGGCGACATCAGGATATTTAGCTTGTATAATGTTGAACGAATCATACGTTTTGCCGCTTGTCGCGTCGTCATAGCTGATATATCCTTGCTCGGAATCAATCTCCTGAGCTATTAGCGACGGAACGTAGTTCGCGTACTCGACCACTTTGTATACAACAGTATCCGCGTTTGTGTTACCCAACGGATAATCCTTAATTACGTCAAGCGTTATGGAACTGCCCGTAACTTCCTCACGTATTTTGCACGGACCGGAACCTATCGGTTTTGTCCAGAACGAATCCGTAAGGAATGTTGACATAGGCACGTCTTTCAGCAAATGCTGAGGCAGTACGCAATATTTGGAATTATACTTGTACGCGAAAATGTCCTCAAACATCGGCAATTTGAATTTCATAACCAGAGTGTAGTCGTCCTTCGCCGACACACCGATTGAGTTCTCGGAAAGCTCCGCGCCGGAACCGTCAGTTCCCTCCAAAACGGAAAGGTAATTTTTCATTACACAGATAACTTCGGGGTCGGAGATTGTCTGAAACGTAAAAACCCAATCGTTAGCCGTAACCGGAGCGCCGTCGCTGAATTTACTTCGCTCGTCAAGGTGAAATGTCCATTCGCGTTTGTCACCGGAAATATCCCAGCTTTTAGCTGCCCGAGGTTCGACAATATCGTCCTCGTTGTTGGCGTAGACCAGCTTATCCCAGATTTTATCAAGCACCATATTTCCCGCTAAGTCGTCCTCCGCGTCCCATAGGTTCAGCTTTGTCCAACTGTGCATAAGCGCGAATGTAATTATACCACCCTCGGGAACGTCCGATGTTGTAAGGCTGTCCCCTACCGCCGGAGTGGAACTTCCGCTCGGTTCGCTTGTACTCGCGGCGCCGGTAGGAGTTGGCGCCGGCGTACCTCCGCAAGACGACAGGAATACCGCTGCCGCGCACATAACCGACAGAACTGTGAGTCTTACTCGCTTCCGGATTTTCGTACTCGGTGATTTCATTTTCGTTTCCTCCTAGTTTATTGATTTTTTTTACAAGATTGTCAAATAGTATAATTCGGGTCAAGCACATCACGAATACCGTCTCCGAGGAGATTTGCCGCTATAACCGTTATAATAAGCAACGCGCCCGCCGGAATCCATATCCAAATACGCTGTGTCATTACCACAAGCGACTGAGCTGAATATATTATACTGCCAAGTGATGGTTGAGGAGCTTTTATTCCCACGCCGATATAACTAAGCGTAGCCTCCATTAATATCGCCTGAGCTATACTGCCGCTGAACACAATCCATACCGGAGCGATTACGTTGGGAAGAATGTCGCGGAACATAATCACGCCGTTCTTTGAGCCGATAGTTCGCGCTGCCTCCACGTATTCGCGGCTTCTGACGGAGAGTACGTTGGTATAGATAATCCGCGCGTAACCCGTCCAGAAGAACACTCCGATAATTACTATGATAACCGGTATAGTTGGTTGAAACAAAGCCGCCAGAACTATAGTGAAAATCATTGACGGCACGCTCATAAAAACTTCTGTAGCGCGCATTACCAACATCTCGCAGAAACCTCTATAATAACCGGCCAGCAAACCAAGCGGCAAACCTATTACCAGTCCGACCACATTTGATGCGATTCCGATGAATAGTGACACTCGTCCGCCGTAAATTACTCTGGCAAACATATCTCGGCCAAGTTCGTCCGTACCAAACAGGAATTGCGCGTTCGGCGCGTGGTTAATCGCGTCCACGTGGAACTCGTAGGGGTCTAGGTTCGCAACCAATGGAAGTACAATCAGAAAAAACGCTTCAGAGAGCAATACAATTCCTCCCGTCCGAGCCGCTCTGTGCCGCATAAACCTTCGTATCGTTTTTCCTCCGAATATATGTACCGCCAGTTTTTTTAATACGTCCATAACCCGTGTCACTCCTTTCACTGAGAATGTACTTATTTCGACGCGCCTGAAGCGAAACTGATTCTCGGGTCAAGCGCCGCGTATACAATATCAAGCAAAATGTTAATAACCAGAACCGCTATTGAGATGACTACTGTCAGCCCCATAATTATTGGGTAATCCCGCTTTTCAATAGCAGTCATCATAAGACTTCCGATGCCCGGCCACCCGAATATTTGCTCCACTACGACCGAACCGCTTACCATTGACGTCATACACATACCGACGACGGTTATAACCGGCAACATAGCGTTCCGTATCGCGTGGTTTACTATTACCGCTCGTCTTCTTATGCCTTTTGAGCGAGCCGTACGTATGTAGTCCTCGTTCAAAACCTCAAGCATCGCGCTGCGCGACTGACGGATAAATATACCTGATGTACCAAGGCTTAACGCTGTAACCGGCAGAACCATATGCCGCGCCAACGCCCCGAGCGATTTTGAATCCACGTCATACATTCCGCTCGTCGGTAAAAGCCTTAAAGTTGCCGCGAACAGGAAAATCAACAGGAACGCCGAGAAAAATCCCGGTATTGATTGTGACAGGTAAGAATAACCGGAAACAACAGAATCAAATTTACTATACTGCTTACAGGCGGAAACGATTCCCAATCCTATCCCCAATATCATAGAGATAATTAACGCCGTAAAGTTCAGTAACAGACTGGGTCCCACGCGTTCCGCTACAAGCATTCCCACCGGTTTGCCGTAAGCGTATGACATACCCAAATCGCCGCGCATCATTCCTCCAAGCCATATGCCGTAACGCGTAAGCAGGGGTTTATCAAGTCCGTATGAAGCCTTTAGCATATCAAGCTCTTCAAGCGTAAGGGTGCCGCTACTCGCCGCGACTACGTCCATTGGTCCTCCGGGCGCGCGATTTGATAGAAAATAGACGACCAGTGTAATCACAAAGAAAATCGGTATAGAAATAAGTATCCGTTTCGTCAAATATCTTCCCATTGCTCCACACCCCCTTTTACTGTCAGATTCAAAGCGTTGTGAACAGCTTTGAAATGATTTTCCATTCTTTGTCGTGGATTAAATGGAAGTAATCACGGAACGAAACTTCTCCGAAGAACCCTGTTTCAGTTACCGTTGCCGTTGCTATTTTTCCGGTTATTTCGATGTCCGTCACCTCTGTTTCATACTGCGTTCCGGACGATTTCATTGATGGTTTTGACGTTACATCTGCGATGAACGCTTCAGGGCTTGCAATTAGAATTTCAGCGCTCATATAACCGCTCAACGCCGCCTTTTCGTGGAACACGGACTTGAGTAACGCGGCATCGGCGGTATAGGTTCCCTGAATATAGTCGTCTACGGTCGCTTTTACTCCGTCTGTCGTCCGGCTTTCGCGAATCTGTCCCATTGGTATGTCCCCCCTGTTACAATATATTTGCGGAGTAGGGCGCGGCAGCCAGCCGTGACCCTATTCCAATTTAGTTGCCTAAGCCGTTATAATGAAAGAGCGTTGGTCTGACGCTGACCCCCAAGGA
>JAISKY010000259.1 GCA_031260745.1 Oscillospiraceae bacterium | reverse complement strand
AATTTGTGAAAAACATAAAAAAATGCTTGCAAAGTCAAAAACAATATGCTATAATGACTAAGCAATAACCGAATAACGGCAAATTGCACAATACTCTACATAATAGGGGTTTGATTAGTATGGAAAAGCAAAAAAAGACAATGTTTGAAAGCAAGTTCAAGGCATTTGTCTACACGTTCTTGGCTTATTTCCTCTTAATTGCGGAAATCGGAATCCTATCGGGATTTAGATTCGTGTTCGTAGACCCGGCCGGACGTAACGGCGCCGACATCGGACTTGCCGGTTCCACAAAAGGTTACACGCTTGACGCGATAGGCGCAGAAATTGGCTGGCAGTTCATAGTTATGTCGATATTGTTGTTTATCGGCGTACTTGTGTACTGTTTTTGGGTAGGCTTCAAACGTCAGCCGTTTGCGTTGGCTCCGGTTATATTGATAGATTTGCTTCCGTATCTCGGTCTGATTAATTTATCGGAACCTAATGGCGCGTTTACGATATTTTGGGGCTATGGTACGTCCGGGTTACTGCCGATGATGTCGTTGTTCGGATTGCATACTCCCGACGACCCGAATAATCGGGTAGGGGTGATAATATTCTTCGCGATATTCGCTGTGCTTGGCGTTATAGCTTGGTTCGCCGGCAAACAATACCGCAAAGCGTACGCCGAGAAGTACGAGTTTGACCTTAGTGTACCGCTGAGCTAATATCAAAAATCGAATAATCGAAATAATTTTTGTCAAATAAAAAGATACGCCGCTCTATATTAGAGCGGCGTATCTTCGTTATCTTATAGTTGTTTCAGGCTAAGTTCCTCCATATCCTGACGGAACTGTTGAGTGTACAGCTCGTAGTATCTGCCGCGCTTGTCCATAAGCTGTTTGTGAGTACCCAACTCCGCGATTTCGCCCTTGTCGATAACAAGTATCCTGTCCGCGTTGCGAACGCTGCTAAGCCTGTGAGCTATTATAAAACTCGTACGCCCGGAGAGCAAAGTTTCGCTTGCCCGCTGAATCTTCATCTCGCTTTCCGTATCAATTGAGCTTGTCGCCTCGTCAAGTACGAAAATCTTGGGGTCGGCGAGAATCGCTCTGGCGAAACTGATTAGCTGTTTCTGCCCGGTACTCATAAGGTCGCCGCCCTCACCGACTTCGGTGTCGTAGCCGTTCGGAAGGGTTGTAATAAACTCGTGAGCGCCGACCATCTCCGCCGCGCTTATAATATCAGCGTCGGACGCTTCAAGTCTGCCGTAGCGGATATTGTCCGCAATCGTTCCGCTGAACAAATGCGGAGCTTGCAAAACATATCCAAGCGAGCTTTGCAGCCATAATTGACTGCGCTCCCGGCTGTCAACGCCGTCAATCAGCACCGCGCCCTCTTTCGGCTCGTAGAATCGGCACACCAGATTGACAATCGTACTTTTTCCGCCGCCCGTAGCTCCGACCAGCGCGATTTTTTCGCCGGGCTTGACCGTAAGGTTAAAGCGCGACAGCACGGGTTCGCCCTCTTTATACCAAAAGCTTACGTCTTTGAACTCCACGCCGCCTTTGATTTCCTCCCAGTTCTCCCGCTTACCCGTAAAGCTGTCGCCGTATTTGGCGAGTACCGAGTCGCCGTCGGTAACGTCGCTTGACGCGGTCAATACGTCAACGACGCGTTCCGCCGCCGCTTGCGACGATTGGAAGTTCGCGAATACTCCCGCGAAGTTACGTATCGGCTGAAACATCATATTGCCGATGTTCATAAAAAAGTTAAGCTCACCGACGGTAATAACGACTTTGCTAACGTCAACTCCGCCCTGCCACAGCACTAACCCCATAGCCATACTGACCGCGAGATTAGCCACCGGCATATACGCCGCGCTTATCAACGCGCTCTTAACCGCTTTCTGACGCATATTACCGGTAAGTTCTACGAAGTCGCCGTTGTTAAGTTCCTCGCGAACCAGCGTCTTTGTTGTTCTCGCGCCCGTAATGCCCTCGTTGAACGAGCTTGTTATCATACTGTTCAAACGCCGTGTTTCTCGCTGATATTTAAGTATTTTCTTTTGGAATATAATTGATACGATAACGAGAACCGGCACCGCTGTTATGGTTATCAGCGCGAGTTTTACATTCATCACAAACATCGCGATTATCGAAACAATCAGAGCGCAGCTTCCCCACATCAGGTCGA
The DNA here is from genome assembly GCA_031260745.1 of Oscillospiraceae bacterium. GTDB lineage: Bacteria > Bacillota > Clostridia > Oscillospirales > Oscillospiraceae > JAISJH01. Next base: position 9,374 of record JAISKY010000259.1, on the reverse strand, counting down.
TACCGACCCAGCTTATCATCTCCATAATGTTCCATATATCGTTCGTCAGCCTTGACAACAAAAACCCTACCGAGCTTTTGTCATAGTACGAGAACGACAGCGTTTGCAGTTTCTCAAACGCCTCGCGCCTTACGTCGCTTGACAGGTTTGCCTCCAGCGACCCTGCCGCCCGACACACGACCATAGTCGCAATACCCATTACCAACGTCTGCGTTATTACAATAACCACCACGAACGCCGGGAATCCGTCGAACGTCATCGGTGTCATATAGTTATCAATCGCGACCTTTGTCAGATACGACATCAGCAAATCCAACAATCCCCAAAAAACTCCGCCAATAAACACGACAAGAAACGCGTTCCTGCGCTTTTTTGCGTATCCGAAAATCGTTCTCCACGTTTCCGGATTTATCTTCTGAGCCTGAAAATCTTTCTCTTGCATAAATCCTCCACAATGCTAAATGCTAAATTATAAATTAGCCTAGTTGCCACCTTTTCTCGTTTTTAATATAGAAGTCAGTAACGCGACAAGTTCCTTGCAATCGCGATACAAACTGTTGAACTGGTTGTCCTCTATATAGCCGCTCTCAAACAGCAGTTCAAGCCAATACGCGGTTTCCTCGGCTTCTTTTAACGCGATTCCGAGTTTTGCGTAAAAATCGGCTTTGCTTTGACCGCGTACCGCCTCGCGGACATTGGCTCCAATGCTCGTACCGCTTCGGACAATTTGGCTTGCCAACGCATAAATCCGTTTACCGTCAAGGTACTGGTATAGACGTATGATTCGTACCGCAAATGCTTTCGATTTATCCAAAACGGGGTTATTCTTATCCATCATAAATCCACCAATTAGTTAATTTATAATTTAGCATTTATAATTTATAATTGTATCTATTCCGCAGTTGCGTTTTGTATGTCGTAGGTTCTGCGGTAGATTCCGCTGAACTCCATAAGCTCGTCGTGAGAGCCTTGCTCCGCGACAACTCCGTCTTTAAGTACAAATATCTTGTCGGCCTCCATTAACGTAGCGACACGGTGCGATATTATCAGCGTCGTCACGTTCTCGCGGCGCTTTTTCAGCGCGGCTCGGATTGACGCGTCAGTTTTTGTATCGACCGCCGAAAGGCTGTCGTCGAATATCAGTATGTCGCTGTCGCCGGTCAAAGCTCTCGCGATTGCTACGCGCTGTTTTTGACCGCCGGACAGAGTAACGCCGCGCTCCCCGACTACGGTTTCGTAACCGTCCGCGAACGTCATAATGTCGTCGTGAATCGACGCGTCTATAGCCGCGGCCTGAACTACGTCTAAATCGGGGTCTTTCAGCTTAATGCCGATGTTCTCGCGAATTGTTTTGCTGTACAAAAACGGCTCCTGAAGCACAATCCCGATTTTATCGCGCAGATAAGTCTTGCGGATTTTCGAGACGTCGTTACCGCCGATTTTTATCGAACCGCCGTTCAGGTCGTACAACCTCGGAAGTAACAGCGCGAGCGTAGATTTACCCGAACCCGTACCGCCCAAAAACGCGACCGTCTTACCCGCCGGAATCGTCATATTCAGCTTTTTCAATACGTTGGAGTCGTCCGTATAGCCGAACTCCGCGTCAATGAACTCTATGTCGCCGGTCAAAGTCGGAGTTTCTCCGTCGTCAAGTCCGCTTTCCTCTTGAGCGTTCAAAACTTCCTCTATGCGCCCGACCGCTACCAAAGTATGCGACAGCGTGTTAATCACTCGCCCGAACCCTCTAAGCGGCCATAACACTAGTCCGAACATCAGCGAGAACGCCGCGAACTGTCCGACTGTCATCTCGGCGTTTACCACCAGTACCACGCCGACAATCAGCATAAGCGACATCGCTACGCCCATTATCACGTCTAAAACAGACCACAGCGTCGCAAACGCGTTGTTCAGCTTTTTCAGTCTGGCGCGGTTATCCTCGTTCTGAACGTCGAACTTTTCCATCTCGAATTGCTGGCGTCCGAACGCTCTAACCACTCGCGTACCGCTAAGGTTCTCCTGGATTACGGAGAACAGCTTGCCCTCGACGGCTTCCTGCTCGTTAGTCAACTTCGTAATATGGTTGAAAAACAACACGCTGACAAGCGCGACCGGAGGCAGCATTACGGTTATGGTTAAGGCCATCTGAACATTCATTGAGAACATTACCCAAATCCCGACAATCAGCATAAGTATAATCCGCAGAAATTCAACCGCGGAGTTTTGCAGGAATCTGCGAACCTGCTCCACGTCGTTCGTCGCGCGCTGGATAATATCTCCGGTTTGAGCCTCCGCGTGCCACTTGAACGGCAATCTCTGAACGTGAGCGTACACGCGGTCGCGCAGTCTTTTAACTACGCCCTCGCTCGCGCTGTTATTCGCCCACGCCCGTATGAACTGCATCAGTCCCGTAACCAGCGTAAGCGCGACCATAGTAAGCCCCATCATAGGCAATTGGAAACCGGTAACGGTACCGCGCTCCGTTATCAGCCTGGCGTACCACTCAAAGTAAACCGGAACGTCAAGCGGTAACCCGCCCAATATGGTGTCTATGGTTACGCTCATCACCAACGGCGATACGAACGATACTAACATCTCGGCAATCATTATTACAAAACTGAATATAAGCGGTAACCTATACCCTTTTGTATACCGAAGAAACGCTTTTAGATTTTTTGACATTTTTCCTTCACACCTAACACTTTCTTAACATTTCACATTATGCCACATTTTTGAGCTTTTGTCAATGACTTTGGAGATTACATTTTTATTACATTTCACATTTAGGTGTAAAGGCAAGCGTTTCGCGTCGCAGATAATTATTCGCCCATACCTTGACAATCACAGGTCGCTATGTTATAATCGTGGTATCAAATACATAGGAGCAATAAATGGGAAACCTAAAAAGCCCGGACAATAACAACAAATACGAATTTCTAATCAGCACGCCGGAGGGTACTCGCGACCGGCTTTGGGACGAGTGCGCTGTCAGACGCGAGAAAGAGTCCGCGATGACTAAGCTGTTCGCGGAGCGCGGCTATCGCGAAGTCAGCACTCCCGTGCTTGAATACTATGACTTGTTTACGCAGGCTCAAAACCCAATCGCGCAGGAGACAATGGTTAAGATAGTCGGTCGCGACGGACGGTTGCTTGTGCTTAGACCGGACTGTACCACTCCGATTGCGAGAATCGTCGCGACGCGGCTTGACGATATACCTCAGCGGCTGTATTACGCTCAAAGCGTGTTTCGCCTGGCGGCTCACAGCCGCGGAGAGAACTGCGAAACCGGGCAATGCGGAGTGGAACTGTTCGGAGTTTCCGGCTTTGACGGTGACGTTGAAATCGTTTCGCTGGCAATTGACGCTCTGATTGCCGCGGGAACGGAGCATTTTTACCTTGAGCTTGGCGGACTGGCAATCGCGGAGCTTGAAGCGGTGCGCTCCGCGCTCGGCGACGCCGGAGATAAGTACGTTCGGCTTGAGCCGGGACTTACACAGGACATTGAGTATTACACCGGATTAGTGTTCCGTGCTTACGCCGAGGGCGCGGGTAAAGCGATTCTCGCCGGAGGCCGCTACGACAAACTTACGGGCGACTTCGGGCGCGACGTTCCGGCGGTCGGATTCGCTGTCTACGTTGACGAGATTTTGAAGAATAAATCTAAAAAAAGCTCGGAACGCTTGAAAATCGCGGTAACAAAAGGACGATTGCTTGAAGATACGATTGCGTTGTTTAAGCGGCTCGGACTAAACGAGCCCGAATCACTGCTTGTCAAAAACGACCGTCGTCTGGTTCACGACGTTCCCGACAGCAACATCAGCCTTGTCCTCGCTAAAGCCGCCGACGTAATAACCTACGTTGAACACGGAGTTTGCGAACTCGGTATAGTCGGGCGCGACACGATTTTGGAGCAGGGCGGCGACTTCAGCGAACTGTATGACCTTGGTTTCGGCAAATGCAGATTCGCTTTAGCCGGACGGATAGGCTCCGACCCCGGCGAAGTCGCGACAATCGCGTCGAAGTACCCGAATGTCGCGCGGACGTATTTCATCTCCAAAGGCCGCGACGTTGACATTATCAAGATTGACGGCTCGGTGGAGCTTGCTCCGCTGTTAGGGCTTGCCGATGCGATAGTCGATATTGTATCGACCGGAGGAACGCTTAAAGCTAACGGTCTAACGGTACTTGACGATATTTGTGACATAAGCGCCCGGCTAATCGCGAACCCCGCCGCGATGCGGCTTCGTAAAAGCGAAATTGAGCGTTTTGTCAATAGGGTTGTGTCCGCTGAAACCGATGCGTAAACGCCGTAAAATACGCTAAGTAAATTACGATTTACTTAGCGTATTTTTTTTCAACAAAATCAAACGCTGTCTAAAGCGCGAGCAGTTCTCTTTTTACGAGAGTTTTGATTAGCTGTACTTTGTAGGCGTTAGCCTCGTAGGGTTTAGCGCCTTCGGCGGCGGCTATGCCCGCTTGTTCGGCAAGCTCCGGCGTTATCTCGCGTCCTTTCAGCAACGCTTCGGCGTTGCCGGCGATATACGGAACGGGAGCTACCCCTCCAATGCAAATATGGTATTGGCTCTTATCCTTGTTAACCGCTATGGCGAGGTTGAGTACCGGGTAATCTATGCTTTTGCGGAAAGTAAAACGCTTGTATCGGCTCCGTTGAGCGTATTCCGAAAGCGGTATCTGTATCTCGGTTAGAATTTCCCCGCAATTGAGAACGGTTGAGTTTAGAACGCCGACTCCGAAAAAATCCATATTGCCGATTACCCGCTCGGTAGTCACGAACTTCGCAATCAGCACCATCAGAACCGGAGCGAGGTCACCCTGATTGACGGCGACGCACGTTCTCTTAACGCCGGGCGCGGTTTCAAACACAGTTCCGCCGAATATCGAGTGATACCGATTATCTCCGGTTAGCGCGAAACAACGCTCTCCGCCCTTACGGGCGCAGTTGAAGCGGTTGTTCAGCTTCCTGAAATACCAACATCGCGGTAACTGGCACACGTTTCCGCCGATTGTTGTCGTTTCCCTCAGCGATGGCGACGACGCTCTACCCGCCGCCTGAGCGAGTATCGGAGCGTTCGCCTGCACCAACGGGCTTCGAGCGATGTCGGCGAGTGTGGCTAACGCGCCTATCCTAAGCGTATCGCCGTCCACTTTAATGTAATCCAAATCGGGAATTGACTTTATGTTAATTACGGTTTTGGGATATTCCGGGAATATGTTATCTTTAAGCGCGGGGAACAAATCGCCGCCTCCCGCCGCCGCTACCGCGCCGCTCTTTTTTAGCGCGTCCGAAGCCTGATTCAAAGTAGTCGCGTTTATATGATTAAAAGGTCTCATAGTTTCCTCCTTCCTAATGTTTGTATTAGCATTTACCTAACGCTTTCAGCATACGGTCCGGCGTCGCCGGAGGGTCTACCCATACGCCCGTGGCGTTGTGTATAGCCGTAATAATCAGGTGCGAATTTGCGAGATTGTGCGCAATACCCGATGCGCCGTATGCGCCGTCGCCCGACCTAAGCTCCAGTATTTCCTTGTCAACGACAGGTACGTCAAGCGTCGTCGGCTTTCTGTAGTCCACCATATTTCCGTTGAGCTTAACTCCGGTTTCGGGGTCCATTATGTATTCCTCTAAAAGCTGACAGCCCTGTGAGAAAAATACGACCTGGTCTATCTGACTTTCCAATGATGTACGGCGTATTACCTTACCGGGGTCGGCTACTACCATATATTTCAGTATTTCCACCTCGCCGGTTTCGTCGTCTACGGCGACCTCGCACCAGGACGTGTTCATCGTGTCAAATCTTCTGCCGAAGGTCGTAGCCCACGCGGATTTCGGCGAGTTCCCGCCGTAATCCGCGGATATGGTTTCGGACGTCGCCTGAGAAAACGGAACAAATACAGACGGGTCGGCTTTGACAAAAACTTTGCCGTCCATTATGTCTAATTCATCGGCTGTATAGCCTTTAAGCGGACTTGGCGGTTTCGGCATTTCCATCGGGCCGAATCGCATTACTTCAATCTGCGCTTCTTTTACGGCTGATTCCAGTATTTTCTTTTTAAGTAAGTTGGCGCATTCCTTGACAATCCAGCCGTGACCTGTTACTCCGTCCGACCCCCCGGCTTCATCGGTATGTTCCGCGCGGTAATCGTAGTCTACGCAGATGTCCTCGAAGTTAAGCCCAAGTTCCTCCGCCGCTATCATCGTAAAACACTCCGTACCGAACCAACCCGCTATCGGGCCTTGCGTCGGGAAATGCACTACTCCGCCGCGGTATTCCAGTTTGCAGAAATATTTCATAAACGCGTGACGCGGACACATCTGATAACGGAAAGACGCTCCGTGCAGTCTGCCGTCGGGAAGCCGCTTAGTTCCCGCTTTATGCCAGTTCCAGTTCATCAGCCTTTTGCCTTCTTCAAGGCAAGCCTCGAAGCTGGGTACGGGGCGCGTATCTTTTTGTGAGTCCGGACCGTGAATGTTCAGCCTCGCGAGGTCAGTCGGGTCTTTATTCAGTTTCTCCGCGAGTACGGCGATTCCCACCGTTACCATATCCCAACTGTACGGCACAAACTGACCGCAAGTGTGCATAAAACCGCGGTTGGAGTCAACTACCGTATACTTCTGAACTATATTCTCGCACTTCAGCGAGTAATAACCGTTCCAGTCGCGGTCATAGACCGTCATTTCCGACGAATTAGGCGCGCCGTGGTCAAGTAAACTGTTGTCCTCTACCGCCGTTATCAGACCATCTTTAGTAACTCCGAGCTTTATGTGAGCGTGACGCTCATTAACGCACATATCGAAGTTTTCCTCGCGAGTGTTACAGCACCGAACCGGTCTACCGCCAACTCGCTTACTCAATAGCGGCGTTATCTCCTGAGCCATTCTAAGTCCCCAGTCGCAATATTTTCCGCCCTGGAACAAACCCTCCTGAATAACATTGTCGTCGGGTACTTTGTACATATTCGCTATCATTCCTCTGCGGCCGACCGCGCCCTCGATGCGGAGCGTTTTACCGGGCTTGTACATATTATCAGTCCACCACGCGACCGAAGCCTGCGGGTTCGGCAGCAATGAAACCACGTCGTGCAAATTCACGTCGTATTCCAGTATGAAGTCCGCTTCCGCCCAACCGGCTTCTAAATCGCCCTCGATTTTGGTAGTCCAGCTCACGTTTCCGACTTTGCGGGGGTCCTCCGGATAGTGAGTCGCCATCCAAGTGTGACCCTCACTGGTGACGGACGTCGGACCGTACGTGTCGGACTCGTCCCATTCAGGTCCGCGTATCGTCGGGAAATCCGGGTCAAGACCTTTTTTCAAATCAACTATAAACGGCAACTGCTCCCACTCTACTATCAGAGCTTGAAGCGCTTCGTCGCACAGCCCCTCGCTTTCGGCAATAACTACCGCGCCAACCTCCGCGCCTTCGCAGTGAGCTTCATTCGGGAGATAGCTTGACTTCTTACCGCTTAACGGGCCTGAACCGATTTCCTTAAAAATAGGGTCGTTCCACAGCACTACATCAACGACGCCCGGTATCGCCAAAGCCGCCGCAGTATCTATACTTAACACCCTTGAGTGCGAATACGGGCTTCTTAACATCTTAGCGAACAACATACCGGGTACGTTGAAATCCGAGCCGAATTTCGCTATGCCCGTAGCCATCGCGTAGGACGTAAGACCGGGTATGTTAGGCTTACCAACCACTCTGAAGTTTTCTCGTTGTCCGTTTGCTCCGGTTAAATCCGCCATTAAATATCACTCCCCTCCGCCATAAGTTTCACCGCTTCCAGTATTGCCTGGGAGTGGCGAGGCTGTGTTCCGCAAATACATATATTCCCGCTGAGCGCGTCGTTTATCTCGTATTCAGTGGGATTGGGATTCCTGTCCAATAACGCTTTAGCCGCGACCAAAAAGCCCGGAGTACAGTAGCCGCACTGCATTGCGTCCCATTTGCAGTATTCGTCTATAAGCGGTTTCCACTTTGGTATAACCGCGATTCCTTCTACGGTTTCGATTATCTTCCCCTCGCACTCGGAGGCAAGAATGTTGCACGAAAGCGCCGGCTTGCCGTCCATAATAACTGTGCAGGAACCGCAGGCGCCGCGGTCGCACATCTCCTTAGCGCCGATTAAGCCAAGATGATATTGCAATACTTGTTTCAACGTCAAATGCGGCTCGAATATCAGATTGCAGTTTATTCCGTTCACGTTAAGCGTAACGGCTGTGGGAGCAACGCTGTCCGGGTGTTCGGAGGCGTAATGCTCCGCCAAGTCCGCATACGTCAGGCATAACTGCTGGCATATAGGACACCGTATTGTTTTAGGTCGAACGGGCATAGCGGCAATCGTAGCGGCGGCTTGCTCACTTGCCGATTTCAGGGTTATTCCTACTTGATTGTTTCCCATATATTTATTCTCCTTTCGCTTTATAAGCAGACTCATAATTTCCGCAATACGGAGCAATCGTCCGGAGTGTTCCGCGCGTGTCAATTTGTGTCTACACTATGTAATTATATTTTATAAAGTATAGCACGGGCAGAATTTATTGTCAACATATTTTAGAAAAACACTCCAAAAAGTTAACCGAAAATAGCGATTGCCCTGTGCATTTTAGATAAAACCAAGAGCGATGATTATATTTGAAAATTCCCCCGCTATTATGCGGATGGGAGGTTGCTATACACTTTTTTGCCGTCTTTTGTCCTCATATCCTCAACCGAGGTAGAGGGTTTTTGTTTTGCTTTTTCAGGTGGAATTTTTACTTGACATTTATAACCCAGACACAAACTGCAAATCTGAGGGTTTTCCAAACCTTATTGCGGGTATTAATAGGATATTTTTATAGTTACACAATCTATTAGCTAAGTCAAACTCTCAATGAAACAGCCGTTATCTGTTGTTCAAATCCTGATATGCAAAACAACGAAAAGCTGCCCTTGTTGCGACTAATAACTGTTGAAAATGACATAATTGCCTTGACAAACCGAAGTTGATGTGTTATGATGAAAATAAATTATAGTTCACAAAAAATTAATATATTAGGAGGAAGAAGTATGCGGAAAAAACTTGCGTTGCTGTTGGTCATAGTTTTGACAATCGCGATGTTCGCGTCGTGTAACAGCGGAGGAACGGGTTCGACAGTTGACCCGTCCGGCACCTCCGCGCCAACAGCGTCCGCGGCGCCGTCAACTGACGGCGGAACCGGAACGGGAGGGCAGACACCTAGTAATGTAATCACAACTGATTACGCGACTTACGAGGTGAACGAAAACGGAGTATCGCTGGAACCCTATGAATACGAATTGCCTCTAACTACCGAGGACAACGTGTTTACTTACTCGTATACGTCTATGTTCCCGCAG